>CAVGEP010000013.1:1275-11070 GCA_963628105.1 Alistipes communis | reverse complement strand
CGCTCTAGCAGGAGAGCGCCTGTAACAAGCGCCGCTGCCAAAACAATCCCGGCGCAAATATATATGATTTTTTTTCGCCTTTTCAAATTCCTCAAATTCCTGAATATATTTAATTTTTTAGATTTATCTGTATCCATAGCAACCGTAACCGTCCTCGTATTTCGTACTTTGTTTTCTCTCATAAAAATGATATAATGTAGATATAAATCTACAGTCTGTAATTATAGCACATAATAAAGGAAAAGGAAAGTGAAGCTAATATGAAAAATAATGAGAAGAGGATTGAAGGAACCAAGATTTTTCTGCGCGAAAGCAGATTTGACGACTGCGAATATTTTGCAAAATGGGAACAAACAGACAGCATAACGGAATTCTTTACGATTAGCAAGGGAAGGGACTACGAGGAGGTGGTCACGGAATTTATTAACCGTAAAGATGATACGGACAAGCTACAGCTTACTATTTGCGCAAACGATGACCAAAAGCCCATCGGAAGAATTTATGTCAGCAATATAGACGCCCACTACGATTCTCTCGATATTACAAGAATTTATATCGCCGACACGAACCTGAGAGGACAGGGACTGGGAGAGGAGGCGCTTAGATGTATGCTCTATCTTGCCTTCGAAGAATTGAATATGCAAAGGGTTACTCTGGATCATTTTAGGGACAACAAAATCGCCGCAAAGCTCTATCAGAAAGTCGGATTTTCATACGAGGGAGTGCTGAGAAATGGCGGAAAAAAGGACGGAAGATATGTAGACCTTCATCTCATGTCGATGCTCAGAGACGAGTATTTTGCGAAGAGATCTGTCTAAAAAAAATTTTTCAAAAAACATCCTAATAGTCTTGACAATGTGAATATTTAGTGGTAACTTTTAATAAGCACACAACATATTGTGGTCCGTGCGGAAACGACGGCGCGATCAGTTTAGACAGGAAGGGATGGATTTATACATGGACAGCATCAAAAAAATAGTAAAAAGAGATGGAAGAACTGTTGACTTCGATGTCGACAAAATAGCCGATGCCATATTCAAGGCGGCACAGGTTCTCGGCGGCAGAGACAGAGAAATGTCTCTTTATCTTGCAAAGCAGGTTGAACTTTATTTATTGGAAATTTGCCACAACAAGGTACCTACGGTAGAGCAGATTCAGGATGCTGTCGAAAAAATTCTCATCGAGAATGGACATGCCCGCACAGCGAAGGAATACATCCTTTATCGTGCGGAACGTACTCGTATCAGAAACATGAACACAAAGCTCATGAAGATCTACGAGGATTTGACCTTCAAAGAAGCAAAAGAAAATGAGATCAAGCGAGAAAATGCAAATATAGACGGCAATACCGCCATGGGAACCATGCTCAAATACGGCTCCGAGGGTGCAAAGGAATTCTACAAGATGTATGTGATAGACCCGAAGCATTCCAAGGCTCACGAGGAAGGGGATATTCATATCCACGACATGGACTTCTATACCCTGACTATGACATGCTGTCAGATTGACCTCGTCAAACTCCTGAAGGATGGATTTTCGACGGGCCACGGACATCTCAGAGAACCCAATGACATCGAAAGCTACGCTGCGCTTGCCTGTATCGCAATTCAGTCGAACCAGAATGACCAGCACGGCGGACAGTCCGTACCGAACTTTGATTATGGCATGGCACCCGGCGTAAAAAAGACATATAAGAAGCTATATGTCACCAACCTCGGCAAGATGCTCGATTTCCTCGAAGATGTCGAAGACGGCATCGAAAAAATGAAAGCCTTAGAGGCAAAGATCGAGGCGGAGACCGGTGCATATCCAAATATGGCATGGGACAACGACTACAAGGAGCTTGAACTTGCGGAACTCAAAAAAATCGTCTCCGAACAAGACGCAAAAAAGATGCAGGACCGCTCAAGAAAATTTGCTGATCAAGAGATCAGACGCAAGACATACCAGGCAATGGAGGCATTTATACATAACCTCAACACCATGCACTCCAGAGCAGGCGCACAGGTTCCGTTCAGCTCAATAAATTACGGAACGGATACATCTCCGGAAGGCAGACTCGTCATGGAAAGCGTTATGCTGGCAACGGAGGCAGGACTTGGGAACGGCGAGACTCCGATTTTCCCGATCCAGATCTTCAAAGTAAAGGAAGGCGTAAGCTACAATCCGGGGGATCCGAACTATGATTTGTTCAAGCTTGCCTGCAGGGTTTCGGCGAAGAGACTCTTCCCGAACTTCTCCTTCCTCGATGCGCCATTTAACAAACAGTATTATAGAGAAGGCGATCCGGACACGGAATGCGCTTATATGGGATGCCGTACAAGAGTAATAGGCAATGTTTACGATCCGACCAGAGAAATAGTAAGCGGCAGAGGAAACCTCAGTTTCACCTCGATTAACTTGCCGCGTCTTGCAATCAAGGCAAAGGGCGATGTTGACCTCTTCTTCGAGCTGCTTGACAAAAATATCGATCTTTGCATAGACCAGCTCTATGACAGATTCAAGATTCAGTCCCAAAAGAAGGTCAAGAACTTCCCATTCCTCATGGGGCAGGGAATTTGGCTTGACTCGGACAAGCTGGGTCCTGAGGATACAATAGAAGAGGTGATCAAGCACGGAACCCTTACGGTTGGATTTATCGGCCTTGCAGAATGTCTGAAGGCACTCCTTGGCGCACACCACGGCGAATCCAAGGAGGCGCAGAGCATGGGCCTTGAGATCGTAGGATACATGCGCAAGAGAATGGACGAGCAGTCGAGAAAAACAGGGCTTAACTGGTCATTGATTGCAACACCTGCAGAGGGCCTTTCCGGTAGATTCGTGAAGATTGACAAACAAAAATATGGCATAATTCCCGGAGTTACGGACAGAGAATATTACACAAACAGCTTCCACATCCCAGTTTATTATCCTATAAATGCCTTCGAAAAAATAAGACTTGAGGCGCCTTACCACGAGCTTACAAACGGCGGCCACATTTCGTATATCGAACTTGACGGAGATCCGCTGAAAAACCTCGACGCATTCGAAAAAGTAGTTAGATGCATGAAGGAATCCGGCATCGGATACGGCTCCATCAACCATCCCGTTGACAGGGACCCGATCTGCGGATATACCGGAATCATCGACAACGAATGCCCGCAGTGCCACCGCAAGGAAGGCGAGGGAGACTTGGGCTTCGAGAGAATTCGCAGAATTACAGGATATTTGGTAGGTACAATGGATCACTGGAACAATGCGAAGGCGGCAGAAGAAAAGGACAGAGTAAAGCATGATGTCAACTCAGGATTCGAACAATTATAGTACGATAAGGCTGGCGGGGGTAGTCAGGGAGTCCATTGTGGACGGACCGGGGCTTAGATTTACGATATTTTGCCAAGGCTGCCCTCACGGCTGTGAGGGCTGTCATAACCCGGCTACCCACGATTTCGAAGGGGGATATGACTGCGAAATATCAAAGATTCTTGCGGCAATAGACGAAAATCCTCTGCTTGATGGCGTAACCTTCAGCGGTGGGGAGCCGATGTGTCAGCCGGAAGCTTTCCTCGTACTCGCACGGGAGATAAAAAAGCGTAATCTTGACATAGTAATTTTCACGGGATACGAGTTTGAGGAGCTTTTGGAGATGGCAAAGACCGATGGCGCGCTCAAGGAACTTTTGGAACTTGCGGATCTTTTGATAGATGGCAGATTTGTGCTGGCAGACAGAGATTTGACACTAAAGTTCCGTGGAAGCACAAACCAGAGAATTATCGATGTTCCGAGCACCTTGCAGAGCGGCAAGATCTGCCTTGCCGAAAAATATTTGTAATAAACTTTGCAATATTTAAAAAAATCGCTTGAAACGAGGGCATTCATGTGTTATAATGGCTCTTGTTCGAGTGTGAACTTAACACAAGATTGAATGCTATTAGGCTTAATATACTAAAGGAGGTGCGGTAGATGTCAAGAAAATGCGAGATTTGCGGAAAGGGTCAAGTATCCGGAAATAATATTTCCCATTCCGTAAGACATACAAGAAGAAAATGGAACGCTAATATTCAGACTGTAAGAGTTGCTGACGAAAACGGAACAGTTAGAAAAGCAAACGTATGCACGAGATGCATCAGATCTAATAAAGTAAACCGTGCCATTTAATTTAGCTGACAGAAATCCGCAGAGTCTTCTTTGCGGATTTTGTTTTTTTATGACATGGGAAGGAATATTGCTTTAGAAATAATTCTTTATATTTGCGCTTTTTTTACACACTAAAGGAGGACAAGAGATGCTGGACAAAATCATCATAAATGGGGAATATCCCAACTTCGATGCCGGGAAAATGCAAAAGGCAAATATCGGCATCAAAGACGGCAAAATCGCATACATCGGAGAGGAAATCCCCGAAGCGAAGGAAACTATCGACGCAAGGGGAAAGGTCGTTTCGCCGGGATTTATCGATATTCACATGCACGAGGAGAATTTTCGCAGAGAGGGGAAAAAGTTCGTTATCGCAAGGATGATGCTGGAAATGGGCGTAACGACTGCCGTGGGTGGTAACTGCGGCGTAATGTACCAGCCTCTTTCGGAATTCAAGGAGACCATTAAGGAGCTCGGGGGAAGTCCCGTGAACTATATCATGCTTGCAGGATATAACCAATACCGCACAGAAATGGGAATTGGAAGATATGCACACCCTTCGCAGAAACAGATGGACGAACTGGCAGAAATAATGAAGAGGGAGCTTGACGAAGGAGCATACGGGATTTCGTTTGGCATAGAATACGACCCGGGCATCACCTTCGACGAAATGCTTGGTGCTGTCAGAGTTTCTGATAACCCGCATCTTTTGGTATCTGCGCATTATCGCGATGAGACGAGAAAGGACGATCTTTTCCCGGTTGAAGAAATGATAAGATTTGCCTTGGAGATCCCACAGAAGTTCCAGATTTCGCACCTTTCGAGCTGCTCTGCGACGGGCAGCATGAAGGAAGCCCTGGATTGCATAAATGATGCAATGGAGAAAAACCCTCGCCTCAACTACGATACCTACCCGTACAATGCCTTCTCGACAGAGATTGGCTCTGCCGTATTCGAGGACGGCTGTCTCGAGCAGTGGGGAAAGGATTATGGAGACATCCTGCTGACGGACGAGCCATTTAGGAATGTCTATTGCACAGAAGAAATTTTCAAGAAGGCCCGCGCAGAATATCCAAACATGCTTGCGGTTGCTGCTGTTATGAACGAGGACGAAATTACGGCAGCTATAGTCAATAAGAACGGAATGGTCGCAAGTGATGCGATTATCAACAACGGCGGCGGCCATCCCAGAGCAGCAGGGACATTTCCGAGAGTACTCGGCAAATATGTTCGACAGGAAAAGGCGCTTCCGCTCATCGACGCCCTCCGCAAAATCACGCTTGAGCCTGCAAAAAGGCTGGAACTCGAGACCAAGGGCAGAATTGCCAAGGGATGCGATGCGGACATCACGATATTCGACCCGGAGACAATCATCGACAAGGCGGACTTCACGAAGCTTTGCCGTCCTGAGGGCATCGAATATGTGATCATAAACGGAAATACCGCTATTGCAGGCGGTACGAACGTAAGCGAGCGTGAGGGAAGATTTATCTCATTCCTCGAAAGATGATTTTTTTCGCAAGAATAAAATCGCACGAAAATAAATTCGCAAGAACAAATAAAAAACTCATGGCATGGGGCAGCCTGCATTTGATTTGCGGGCTGCCCTTGTTTTCTCATATCTTCACAGAAAATTTATGCATGCTGCCTCTTGACATTAGCAGAGTAAAGCGCTATACTTGTATACAGGTATAAAAAATGTTTATTTAGGAGGTTGGCTATGCTTGAAATTTCATCAAAGACGAATCTTTTAGAACAAAATATCTACAAATATTCTCTGCAGGATGTGGAAGAACCGAATCTTTACAGGGAGATGTTTGACTACGAAGAAGTTCCCAAAATTGCATTTAACCAGAGGCGGGTGCCGATGAATATGCCTACGGATATTTGGATCACGGACACGTCCTTTCGGGACGGCATGCAGTCCATGGCGCCCTACACGGTAAAGCAGCGGGTAGATTTGTTTAAGTATCTGGCAAGGCTCGGCGGGCCCTACGGGATCATCCGCCAATCCGAATTTTTCATATATACCAAGCAGGATCAAGAGGCAATCGAAAAGTGTATGGAGCTTGGCTACAAGTTTCCGGCCATTACCACCTGGATCCGCGCAAAAAAAGAAGACTTCCGAAAGGTCAAGGAGCTGGAAATCGAAGAAACCGGCATTCTTGTATCTTGCAGCGACTATCATATTTTTAAGAAAATGGGCATGACCAGAAGGCAGGCCATTGACTTTTACCTGGAAACCATCAGAGACGCCTTTGATGCGGGGATCGTCCCGAGATGCCACTTAGAGGACATTACAAGAGCCGATTTTTACGGATTTGTGGTTCCTTTCGTAAACGAAATCATGGACTTGTCCAAGGAGGTAGGCATGCCGGTAAAAATCAGAGCCTGCGACACCATGGGCTACGGCGTGCCTTACACCGGCGCGGCGCTTCCGCGAAGCGTAGCGGGAATTGTCTACGGACTGCAATACTATGCCGGAGTTCCAAGCGACATGATCGAGTGGCACGGACACAACGATTTCTATAAGGCGGTGGCGAACGCAACCACGGCATGGCTCTACGGCGCAAGTGCGGTTAACTGCTCCCTGCTGGGAATCGGCGAGCGCACCGGCAACATTCCGCTGGAAGCCATGGTCTTTGAATATGCTTCCCTCAGAGGCTCCTTGGACGGAATGGACCCTACGGTGATTACGGAAATCGCCGAATATTTCCAAAGGGAAATGGGCTACGAGATTCCGCCGATGACGCCGTTTGTGGGAGAAAATTTCAATGTGACGAAAGCCGGAATCCACGCCGACGGGCTGATGAAGGACGAGGAAATCTATAACATTTTCAACACGAAAAAGCTGCTGAAGCGGGCGCCGGGAGTTTCCATCAGCAACACCTCGGGCCTTGCGGGGATCGCGTACTGGATAAACGAGCATTTCAGGCTGGAAGGGGACAAGAAGGTACATAAGGATCATCCGCTTGTCAAGGACCTGAAAGCGTGGGTAGACACCATGTACGAGGGAGGCAGAACCACCAGCCTTTCCACAGGAGAAATCGAGGCTAAGCTAAAGGAATCTGAGGAATGGAGGAAGCTCATAAATGATCGATTATAAGAACACATCCCTTGCAAATCAGGTATTTGCATTGATTGAAAAAAATATTTTGACCGGAATTTACCCGGCGGGAGAGCTTATCACGGAGCCGAAGCTTTCAACGGAGCTTGGGGTCAGCAGGACACCGGTGAGGGAGGCCTTGACCAGGCTCGAAGCCGAGAGACTCATCAAGCAGACCCCAAGCGGCATGCTGGTGCTGGGAATCTCCCCAAAGGACGTAGACGAAATGTACGCGGTGAAAAAGGCGATTGAGCCTTACGCCACCGTCCTTGCGATTCAGCATATGACGGAGGAGGACTTGGCACGGCTTAAAGAAATCATTGAGGAGCAGGAATTTTATGTAACGAAGGTTAATGCCGAGAAAATCAAGGATTTGGATACGGAATTTCACGATGTAATCTACGAAGCCAGCGGAAGCCCGACCTTTGCGTCAATTCTTTCGCCGCTGCATCACAAGCTGATGAGATTCAGAAAGGTTTCTCTGCAATTCAGCGACAGAAGCACGCAATCGGTGGAGGAACACAAGAAAATCTTCGCGGCAATCGAGGCAAAGGATGAGGATGCCGCAAAGGCGCTCATGCTGGAGCACATAAACAACGCATATATCAATATCAAGGGAGGCATGTAAGATGGGACTTACCATAGCGCAGAAAATCATAAAGGAACATTTAATCAGCGGTGAAATGACCGTTGGCAGCGAAATTGCAATCAGAATCGATCAGACTCTCACCCAGGACGCTACGGGAACCATGGCATATTTGGAATTTGAAACCATGGGAGTGCCCCGGGTAAAGACAGAGCTTTCGGTGGCATACATAGACCACAACACCTTGCAGTCGGGCTTTGAAAACGCCGATGACCACAGATTTATTCAGTCAATGGCAAAGAAGCACGGACTGTATTTCAGCAGACCCGGTAACGGAATCTGCCATCAGGTTCATCTTGAACGCTTCGGAAAACCGGGAAAAACTCTCATAGGCTCAGACAGCCACACTCCTACCGGCGGCGGTATCGGAATGCTTGCCATGGGTGCAGGGGGCCTTGATGTTGCGGTTGCCATGGGAGGAGGCGCTTATTACATCACCATGCCGAAGATGATCAAGGTAAACCTCACGGGAAAGCTGGGGGATTTTGTTACAGCAAAGGACATCAGCCTTGAAATTCTCAGAATACTCAGTGTAAAGGGCGGAGTCGGCGCCATCATCGAATGGGGCGGAGAAGGAATCAAGAGTCTTTCTGTGCCGGAAAGAGCGACCATCACCAACATGGGAGCCGAGCTTGGTGCCACAACTTCGATTTTCCCGTCTGATGAAGTGACCCGGGAATTCCTGAGGGCTGAGGGCAGAGAAGCCGATTTCACCCCGTTGGCAAGCGACGAAGATGCGGTTTACGATAAAATTGTTAACATAAACCTTTCGGAACTTAAGCCGATGATAGCCTGTCCTCACAGCCCAGACAATGTAGTTGCTGTGGAGACGCTAAAAGGCACGAAGGTCGATCAGGTATGCATCGGATCATGCACCAATTCTTCCCTCTACGATATGCTAAAGGTCGCCGCACTGCTCAAGGGCAAAACCATTTCCCCTGGATGTGAGCCTTTCGGTTTCGCCGGGCTCAAAGCAGGTGCTTGCGATGCTGGCAGACTGCGGTGCCTTGGCGGATATCCTGTCAAGCGGGGCGAGAGTGCTGGAATGCGCCTGTGGACCGTGTATCGGAATGGGCTTTTCCCCAAATTCCGGCGGCGTATCCCTGAGAACCTTCAACCGAAACTTCGAGGGACGTTCCGGAACAAAGGACGCGAAGGTTTTCCTGGTGTCGCCTGAAACGGCGGTTGCCGCAGCCCTGACAGGGGAAATTACGGATCCGAGACTGCTTGGAGCGATGCCGAAGGTTGAAATGCCGGAGAAATTCAAGATTGACGACAGCGCGATTCTTGCGCCGGCTCCTGTTTCTGCGGCGGACTCGGTGGAAATCCTCAGAGGCCCGAATATCAAGCCTTTTCCGGACAGCAAGCCGCAGGAAGACGAGCTTACCGCTGCGGTTTCACTGAAGGTAGGGGACAATATTACCACAGACCACATCATGCCAGCAGGGGCGAAGATCCTGCCTTATCGCTCGAATATCCCGCACCTCTCGCAGTATTGCTTTGAGGTATGCGACCGTGAGTTCCCAGAAAGAGCAAAAAAGATGGGAATAAGCTTAATCGTCGGCGGAAACAACTATGGACAGGGTTCTTCCAGAGAACACGCGGCGCTGGTACCTCTTTACCTTGGAGTAAGGGCGGTTATCGCCAAGAGCTTTGCCAGAATCCATGCTGCGAATCTGATAAACGCAGGGATCATGCCGCTGACCTTTGAAAATCCGGAGGATTACGAAAAAATCTCTCAGGAGGACGAAATCAGAATTTCCAATGTATTTGACGGTATGGAAAAGGGCAAACTGATCCTCGAAGATCTTACTACAGGCGAAAAAATATCCCTCGTATGCAGCTTTACCGAAAGGCAGAAGGCGATTTTGAAAGACGGCGGGCTGCTGAAATATGTCGGAAAGGGCGGAAACTAAGATGAACGGAT
>CAVGEP010000013.1:0-1265 GCA_963628105.1 Alistipes communis | reverse complement strand
GAACGGATTAAATGAAAACACAGAGAAAGAATTATGCATAAAAGAAGCTTCGGCGAAATTTGAGGAACTTCTGCGGGAGCAGATAAAGCGCGCCGAGGATATGAAAAAAACCGCAAAGCCAAAGGATTTTGCCACATTGTCACAGATTACCATCGGACTTTGCGGAGGCGACGGCATCGGACCGATCATCATGGCGGAGGCGAAAAAACTGCTGGAAAACTTGCTTGCCGCGGAAATCGCAAGTGGCAAGGTGGTTTTGAAAGAAATCGAAGGCTTGACCTTGGAAAATCGAATTGCCTGCGGGAAAGCGGTTCCCGATGATGTAATGGAGGCGATCAAGTCCTGCGATGTTATCCTCAAAGGACCGACCACTACGCCAAAGGGCGGAAGCATGGGCAGCGCCAATGTAACACTTAGAAGCGCCCTTGATTTGTACGCCAATGTGCGGCCGGTGTGCGTGCCGGAGGAAGGCATCGACTGGATGTTTTACAGGGAAAATACCGAGGGGGAATATGTGCTTGGGAGCCGCGGCATTGAAATTCCGGAAACTCTGGCGGTTGACTTTAAGGTTACCACAGAGGAGGGAACGAAGCGAATTGCAAGAGCCGCCTTTGAATATGCCAAGAAGAGCGGCAAGACCAATGTAGCAATCGTAACCAAAGCAAACATTATGAAAAAGACCGACGGAAACTTTTCGGCGATTTGCCGGGAAGTTGCCAAGGACTATCCGGGAATCCAAGCGGAGGACTGGTACATCGATATCATGACCGCAAACCTTGTAAACAAGGCAATTCGAAGCCAATTTCAGGTTTTCGTGCTTCCGAATCTTTACGGAGACATCATCACCGACGAAGCCGCGGAGATTCAGGGCGGCGTAGGCACCGCCGGCAGTGCAAATATCGGCGACCACTATGCCATGTTCGAGGCGATTCACGGCTCGGCACCGAGGATGATCGAGGAAGGCTTGGGAGACTACGCGAACCCATCCAGCATTTTCAAGGCGACCGAGATGATGCTAAGGCACATCGGATTTACCGAAAAGGCGGACAAGCTGGCGGAAGCCCTTCACATCTGCTGCGACACAGAAAAGAAGCTCATCGTGACCGGAACGAAAGAGGGCGCAAGCTGCCGGGGATTTTCGGATTATGTGATGAGCAAATTATAGCTTTTGTATGAAATAAATAAACCATTCGCCGCAGGGGACTATATGAACTCCTTGCGGTATTTTTTTCTCGTTCTAACTGTCAAGCCTTGCTCTAGAGGAC
>CAVGEP010000012.1:15007-19210 GCA_963628105.1 Alistipes communis | reverse complement strand
GCCCCCGGCAACGATCTTACCGAATACCGTCAGGTCGGGAACGATGTCAAACAAGCCCTGGGCTCCCGAAAGTCCCACACGGAAGCCCGTAACAACCTCGTCAAAGATGAGCAGGGCACCGTATTTGTCGCAGAGGGCCCGAACCCCCTTGTTGTAATCGAAGGCAACGGGGCGGGTGCCGCTTTCCGGGCCCACCGGTTCCAGGATGACGGCTGCCGTGCCACCCTTTAACTTGTTTCTGCGGAGCATTCCCTCCAGCATAGTAAGGTCGTTAGGTCTTACCTCATCGGTTCTTGCGTAAGCGGGGCCCGGAATACCGTGGGATTCCAAGAGCCCCCGGCTTCCTGGAATTTTCAGCCCGTAGACCATCTGATCCGACCAGCCGTGATATGCGCCGCCGATTTTGATTATGCGCTTGTGACCCGTTGCGATACGGGCAATTCTAAGAGCTGCCATGACGGATTCCGTGCCGCTTCCCAGCATACGGAACATTTCCACATTCGGCATATGTTTGTTGATTTCCTTTGCGATAAGAAGCTCCGCCTCGTGCAAAAGCCCCGTAACCGGGCCGCAGGTTTCCAGAAGCTCCATCACCGCCCTGCGAATGGGCTCATAGTTGCTGCCGAGAATCGTAGGTCCCCCCGCCTGCAAAAAGTCGATGTATTCGTTGCCGTCTAGGTCTACAAGGTAAGCTCCGGAAGCCTTTGCAAATGCAACGGGGAAAGGCTTGTTGAAGGCAAGGTTGTGCTGAACCCCTCCCGGGATATATTCCTTTGCCTCTTCGTAAATCGCCTTGGATTTTTTGCATTTTTCATCATAATATTTCAAAATTGTATTTTCGTAGTAATCATCGTTTACTTCCCAAACCGGCTGACCGGTGAGTTTCGCAAGCCTTGCGTTTATTTCCTTTGGGTCGTCCCAGCGGTAGATGCCGGAGCCGTTGATTCCCGTGGCTTTAGCGGCGGCGCTGTCTGCACTGCCGATTTCGCTGCGGCTGCCTGTAGCTTCAACTGTTTCCTTTGCCTTTTCCTCAATTGTATTCATATCGTTACCTCCCAATATTTACCTGTTAAAATCCTTGAAAACTTGCGGATGCTGTGCAAAAAATTTTCAATTATCTGTTGTCTGTTAAAATCTCAAAGCTCTTGCGGAAATCCTCTTTCATTTTATCCGCGTCAAACAAAAGACCATTTATGTGATAGTGGCTGATTACACCAAGATATGCGCCAATCACTGAAACCGCAAGGGTTTCATCGCCTCCAAGGGCACCGCAGACCGTATGCTCGATGGCGGCTATGGGGTTTTCCGGCTCCCGGCTGAGTATCGCGTTCTGTAGGAGCTGGGTGGCAAGAAGCGGGTAAGCCGCCGTGTCATCTATGAGCTTGTCAAATAGGGCGAGGACTTTTTCCTTGCCCCGAAGCCCCGACCGATCAAAATACTCGGTCAAATCATCTATTTCCTGGGAAAAAATTCCCAGCATCAGCTCTTTCGTTCCTCCAAAATGGTTGAAAACGGTGGTTCTGCAAACTTCAGCCCGTTCCGCAACCTGCCGAAAGCTTACATTTTCGATGCCATACTGTTCAAAAAGTCCCTTGGCGGCGTGCATGATTTTTTGTCTGGTCTTTTCCTTTACTGCCGACATTATGCTTTCTCCTTTTGGCCAGCTGAGCTAGCTGAGTCAGCGTCCTTTTTCGTTTTTCCGCTGTTTTGCGCCCGCTTGTTGGTATTCAGGGAACCCCGGTACACGAAGAAGCGGTCATAGAGAAATTCACTGGTAAGGTTTGCCGCCATGGTCACCGCCAGCACCGCATACTCGTTCCAGCCAATGTCCGTCAGGGCGTTGCCCCACCAGGTGGAAAGGGGAGTGAACACACAGTAAAATGCCGCAACTTTAAGCATGGCGATGGGCACATTGTTTGCAGATTTGAATGTAAATTCCCTGTTAAGGGTGAAATTCCAAAGCACGGACAATGTCAGCGCCGTCAGGTAGCAAGGGGTGTAGGGCAGCGAGGTCAGCTCGTGCATCAGCGCAAAGGTGATTGCCTGAATGATTCCCGCCGATGCGGAAAACAGCACAAACTTGATGATCTGTGCGGCGTTTTCCTTCGATGAAAGGGTCTGGCTTGGCGCGCTCTTTTCCTCAGTGGAAAGCGCCGGATTCGGTGTGTTTTTTTCTTCGTTCATAGTCAGTCTCCTAATAGTAATGCAAAAAAGAAATTGTACCACAGTACAATTTTGTACTATGGTACAATTATGAAACGAAAATCGGAAATTGTCAATAGCTGAAAGCCTTCGCTAAACCATTTTCTTCGGGTCAACCCACCGATCGAAATCTTCTTCGCTGACAAGACCAAGCCTCAAAGCGGCTTCTTTTAGGGTCAGGTTCTCCTTGTGAGCGAGCTTTGCAATCTTTGCGGCGTTTTCGTAGCCGATATGGGGATTCAGCGCCGTTACGAGCATGAGGGATTTTTGCATATTCTCGGCAATCTTTTCCCGATTCGGGCGAATCCCCTCTGCGCAGTGAAGACGGAAAGAGCCCATGGCCTCCGACAGAAGCCGCGCCGACTCGAGAAAGTTGTGAATCAGAACCGGCATGAAAACGTTCAGCTGGAAATTCCCCTGGGACGCAGCAAATCCAATGGCCGCGTCGTTTCCCATGACCTGTACGCAGACCATGGTCAAAGCCTCGCACTGGGTGGGATTTACCTTGCCCGGCATTATCGAGCTGCCCGGCTCATTTTCCGGAATGGTAATTTCGCCAATGCCGCAGCGAGGACCGCTTGCCAGCCAGCGTATATCGTTTGCGATTTTCATCAGATCGGCGGCGAGGGCTTTCATTGCGCCGTGGCAAAAAACCAGAGCGTCCTTGCTGGTAAGGGCATGGAATTTGTTCGGTGCTGTTTCAAAATGTTTTCCGGTGATTTCGCTGATTTTTTCGGCGGAAAGCTCCGCGAAGCCATCGGGAGCATTCAGCCCCGTGCCTACCGCGGTACCCCCCAAGGCAAGCTTACGCACGCCTCGGAGAGAAGCTTCCAGCATTTTTCGCGTTTCCATAAGCATCTCACGCCAAGCGCTGATTTCCTGTCCCAGGGTAAGAGGTGTCGCATCTTGCAGATGGGTTCTGCCCGTTTTGATGATATCCTTGTTCTCTTCTTCCAATCGCCTAAAGCTTTCGGCAAGGGCATCCAGGGACGGAAGCAAATCCTCTTCCACCGCTGCGACCGCGGCGATGTGCATGGCGGTGGGGAAAGTGTCGTTGCTGCTCTGGGACTTGTTTACATGGTCGTTGGGGTGAACGATGCTTTTTCCGAGAATCTCGTTCGCCCGATTGGCGATTACCTCGTTTACATTCATATTGGACTGGGTGCCGCTTCCGGTCTGATAGATGACCAGAGGGAAGTGATCCCGCAGCTTTCCGCAGATGACCTCATCTGCCGCCCGGCAAATCGCCTCTGCTCTTTCTTCGTCCAGGACGCCGAGGGCAAGGTTAGTCTCTGCGGCGGCCTTTTTCAAAACGCCGAAAGCCGTGATAACCTCCTCGGGAATCCTCTGGGTTCCGATCTTGAAATTTTCAAAGCTTCGCTGGGTTTGAGCACCCCAATAACGGTCTGCGGGCACCTTGACTTCGCCCATTGTGTCGTGTTCAATGCGATATTCCATCGTGTATCCTCCCTTGTTTCGGTTCTTAGTTAACGGCAATTATTTTTCGGTTTTTTCGCGCTGATTCCGGTAACATTCCATAACCGCCTCTGCCACCCGTTTTACCACCAGCGGATTGAAACCGTCCGGCAAAACGTACTCCGGAGACAATTCTTCCTCGGGAATGACGGAGGCGATGGCTCTTGCGGCGGCTTCCTTCATTTCCTCGGTGATGCGGGGTGCGCCGCAGTCCAGGGCTCCCCGGAAGATTCCCGGAAAGGCTAAGACATTGTTGACCTGATTCGGAAAATCCGAACGTCCAGTGCCCACAACGGCTGCTCCTGCAGCCTTCGCCTCATCAGGCATGATTTCGGGAACTGGATTTGCCATGGCGAAGACGATGGGGTCCTTTGCCATGCTGCGGATCATATCTTGCGTTACGGCTCCCGGCTTGGAAACCCCCACTAAAATATCCGCATCTTTTACCGCCTCGGCAAGGGAGCCTGCGATATTGTCTTTGTTTGTGACTTTTGCCATCTTTTCCTGCTCCGGATTGTTGTAAGG
>CAVGEP010000012.1:7276-14997 GCA_963628105.1 Alistipes communis | reverse complement strand
GTCGCAGAGAATGACGTCGCCGAATTTGAGGCGGTTGAACATTTTTGCGATGGAAATTCCGGCGGAGCCTGCTCCGTTAATGACGATTTTCAGGTTGCCGGATTTCTTGCCGGTGACTTTCAGGGCGTTCAAAATCCCTGCGCTGGTGATGATTGCCGTTCCGTGCTGGTCGTCGTGAAATACCGGAATGTCGCACATTTCGATGAGGCGCTTTTCGATTTCAAAGCATCGCGGCGCACTGATATCCTCCAGATTGATACCGCCGAAGCTCTTGGAAATAAGGTAGACGGTGTTTATGATTTCCTCCGGGTCTTTGCTGTTTATGCAAATCGGCACGGCGTCGATTCCCGCGAAAGCCTTGAAGAGGGCGCATTTTCCCTCCATAACCGGCATTCCTGCGGCGGGACCGATGTCCCCGAGACCCAAAACGGCTGTGCCGTCGGTGATGACTGCGACGGTATTGCCCTTGCCGGTGTAGGTATAGGCAAGGGATTCATCTTTTTGTATTTCCAGGCAAGGCTCGGCAACCCCCGGCGTATAGGCAACCGAAAGCTCCGACTTGTTTGTAATCGGACATTTACACTCTATGGAAAGCTTGCCTCTCCATTCGGCGTGTTTTTTTAATGCATATTCTTTTTTTTCGTCCATTTTTGTCTCCCTTTCTCTGTAGAAACTAATCTGTCAAACTAACTATATTATATACAACATTCGATTACAGTTAAAGCAATATTTTAATTTTTCGTGATGGACTTTTCTCGGCAAAGATGGTATATTTATTAAATAGCATCGATGAATATTTATCCAAAATCAGGAGGTCAAAATATGGCAAGTTTATGGGGCGGACGGTTTGAAAAGGAAATGGACGACATCGTGAAGGAATTCAATGCGTCCATCGGATTCGATAAGCGCATGTATAAGGAAGACATTGAGGGCAGCATAGCCCACGTCACCATGCTGGGAGAGCAGGGGATTGTAAGCAAAGAAGAGGCGGAGCAGATTATCGCGGGGCTTAAAATCATCGAAAAGCGTATCGAAGACGGCGAGATTACCTTTTCCGTGGAGGACGAGGACATTCACATGGCGGTGGAAAGCCGCCTGATTGAAGAAATCGGAGAGGTGGGCAAAAAGCTCCACACGGCAAGGAGCAGAAACGACCAGTGCCAGATCGACAGCAGGCTTTATCTCAAAAAGGAAATGGAAGATATAATCCAGCGCCTGTGTTATTTGGAGTCCGTCATTCTGAAAAAGGCGGAAACCTACGCAGACGCTCTGACCGTGGGATTTACCCATGTGCAGCACGCCCAGCCGATCACCATCGGCTTTATCTTCATGGCATATTTTCAGATGTTTCGCAGGGATACGGAGCGTTTGCTGGACGCATATGACCGCATGAACCTTTGCCCGCTGGGGGCTTGCGCGCTGGCAGGAACCACCCTTCCCACCAACCGGCACCGCACGGCGGAGCTTTTGGGCTTTCGGGCACCTACGGAAAACGCCATGGACAGCGTCAGCGACCGGGACTATATGCTGGAATTCATGAGTGATGCTTCCATTTCCATGATGCATCTGTCCAGATGGGCGGAGGAATTCGTATGGTGGAATTCGCAGGAATTCTCCTATATCGCCATTGACGACAGCTACTGCACGGGAAGCAGCATCATGCCGCAGAAGAAAAATCCGGACATGGCAGAGCTTTTGAGAGGAAAGGTCGGCAGAGTTTACGGGGATTTGATGCAGCTTCTTACGGTAATGAAAGGAACGCCGCTGGCATATAACAAGGATTTTCAGGAGGATAAGGAAAGCCTCTTTGACGCCATTGACACTTGGAAATCAAGCATTACCATCTTTGCCAATATGCTGGATAAGACGGAGTTCCGCCTGGACATGATCGAAAAGCAGTTTGACAAGGGCTTCCTCAACGCGACGGACATTGCGGAGCATTTCGCAAAACAGGGAATTCCGTTCCGGGAGGCGCACAGCATCGTAGGACGCATGGTAAAGGCTTGCGAGACCAAAGGCTGCGACTTCGAAGACCTGACCGATGAGGAGCTGAGAGAAATCGACTCCCGCATCGGAAAGGAAGCACTGGGTGACATCAGCATCAAGGCTTGCGTAGACGCAAGAGTTTCCTTCGGTGGCACAGCGCCTACAGAAGTCAGAAGGCAGATCAAAACCGGAGAAGAGTGGCTCAAAAGCGTTAAACTTTGATACGGGAGAAAATCATGTACACATTCAGAAAAGGAACAAAGAACGACATTTCGCGGATTGCGGAGATTTATGACCGGATTTTGACCGAGGAAGAAAAGGGCAGGGCAAGCGTTGGCTGGGTTCGAGGGATTTATCCTACGGAGGAAACGGCGCGGGAAATGCTGGCGGCGGGCGAGCTCTTCGTGCTGGAAGACGAGGGAAAGGTTCAGGCGGCGGCAAGGCTCAACAAGGTCCAGGTGCCGGAATATGCAAATGCCCGGTGGGAACACGACGAGGCGCCGGAAGACCAAGTCATGGTGCTGCACACTCTGGTAGTTGACCCGAAAAGCGGCGGCAGAGGCTACGGCAGCGCCTTCGTGGATTTTTACGAAACATACGCGCTGGAGCAGGGCTGCCCGTATCTTCGCATGGATACCAACGAAAAGAATGCCAACGCCCGCAGACTTTACGGGCATCTGGGCTACAAGGAAGTCGGAATCGTGGACTGCGAATTTAACGGAATCCCCGGCGTGCATCTTGTATGCCTCGAGAAGTCGTTATTGACATAATATAAAAAAGTATTATAAATATGGATTTTGCAGAGACTACAAGCAAAATACATAGGTAAAAACGTGAGATAATGCACAATGCTGGCATATATCGAGTCAAAAAGAAGTCCTGCTCGGTTTCTGGTTCAAGATCAAGCAGGACTTTAACTTTATTCTTGCGGTAACGGATTTTGTTCTGATGGCAGTCAAAACAGCCCGCTGCCTGCAATTATTTCATGCTTCCGGTCTTTTCAAAGCGGCTGTGCCAGGACAGGGCTTCGTCCAGAATATGGGGCGTCTGGCAAGGAGCCTCATCGCAGGCTCTGCGGAAATAGTCCATGAGGGCGTCCCGATAGTCTGGGTGGGCGCAGTTTTCGATGATTGCCACCGCTCGTTCCTTTGGAGTAAGCCCCCGAAGATCTGCATATCCCTGTTCGGTTACGATGACCATGACCTCGTGCTCCGTGTGGTCTATGTGAGGGCACATCGGCACGATGGAAGAAATCGCACCGTCCTTTGCGATGGAAGAGGTGGTAAAAATAACCAGCGATGCGGAGCGGGAAAAATCCCCCGAACCGCCGATGCCGTTCATCATCTTCTTGCCCTGCACATGGGTGGAGTTCACATTGCCATAAATATCTACCTCAAGGGCGGTGTTCATGGAAATCAGCCCCAGCCTGTGAGAGACTTCCATAGAATTCGAAATTTCCTGAGGGCGGAAAATAATATGCTCTCTATAAAAATCAATGTCCTCGAAGAACTCTCCCTGAGCCGCAGGAGACGGGGCAATAGCCGTGCAGGAAGCCACGGAAGCCTTGCCGCATTTGATCAGGTCCAGCATGGAATCCTGAATCACCTCGGTATAGCAGGTAAGATTATCAAACTCCGAGTCCCGGAGCCCATAAAGCACAGCATTTGCAACGGAACCGACGCCGGACTGAATCGGCAGCAGCGAATTTGTGAGGCGTCCCTCGGCGACCTCGTTTTCCAGGAATTTAATTATATTTTCTCCGATTTTCTTTGAATCCTCGGAAATTGCCGCAAGTGGGCGGGTAAGATCGCTCTTGTCGGAAATGACAATGGCCTTGATTTTGTCCCAGCCGCATTTTATGTAAGGCGTGCCGATGCGATCCCCCGGATGGGTGAGGGCAATGGGCTGTCTATAAGGGGGCTTTTCGCACATATAGATATCTGCCATGCCTTCGAGTTCCAAAGGCTTTGCCATTGCAATTTCAACGATTACGGCATCAGCCATATCCACATAAGTCGGGGTGTTGCCTACGGAAGTCGTAGGGATGATATTGCCCTCTTCAGTTATTGCTACAGCCTCAACAAGGGCGACGTCAGGCTTTCTGACATGTCCCATGGCCACAAACTCCGGGGAGCGCCCAAGGTGCATATCGATATATCCGATTTTTCCGGCGTTGATATCCTTTCGCAGGACAGAATTTGTCTGGTAGGGGATTCGCCTTGCGATAACCCCCGCTTCCGCAAGTTCTCTGTCAACCTCCGGGCCTACGGAAGCACCGGAATACAGGTCGATTTTGACCTTTCTGCCTGCCTTCGCCTGCTCCGCAAGGGCAAGAGGTACCATCTTAGGGTAACCCGCATTTGTAAAACCGCTGATTCCAACTGCCATACCGTCGGTAATCATCCTCGCGGCATCCTCAGGGGTGCATATAAGTGGAAATGCGCATTCGTTGCGCAATCTTTTCTTCAGATTTTCGTCCTTTTGCATATTCATTACATTCTCGTCTTTCATAAAAAACTCCTCAGCTCGCCGCTCATCAACGGCAAAATCGTCTTTTCTCCGTGAATTTCACGGGCATTTTACAAAATGAGTATATAACATTTTACCCAAAAGCGGCAAGGCCTTGATTGCATTATTTTTGCACATGATGTAAAATATAATAAAATAAATGTGAAATGAGGAAAATGCCATGAGAAAAACGAAAATTATATGCACCTTGGGACCTGCTTCATATAGCGAGAAAGTGATTGGGGAAATGCTAAAAGCCGGAATGGATGTTGCCAGAGTGAACTTTTCCCATGGTGACAGGCAGGGACACGCCGGGACCATAGACCTTTTTCGAAGCGTGCGTGACAGCCTCGGAAAGCCGGCGGCCGTAATGCTGGATACGAAAGGACCGGAGATTAGAACAAGGGATTTCGAAGGCGGCAAGGCAATCCTCAAATCAGGTGAAAAATTCACCCTGACTACCGATGAAATTTTGGGGAATTCCCAAAAAACTTCGATCACTTACAAAGGCCTGCCCGCGGAACTGAAAAAAGGCGACGAGGTCCTCATCGACGATGGAAAGCTCAGACTAAAGGTGCTGGAAACCACCGAAACGGACATCGTCTGCGAGGTGATAATCGGCGGCGAAGTGAGCAATCACAAAGGAATCAACGTACCGAATGTGGCACTTTCCATGGAATACCTGAGCCCCGTTGACAAAGAAGACCTGCTCTTTGGAATCGAAAAAGACGTGGACTATGTTGCAGCTTCCTTTGTGCGTAGGGCAGAGGATGTAAAAGCGCTCCGGGAGTTTCTCGCGGCAAACGGTGGCGAAAAAATCAAGATTATTTCAAAAATAGAAAATACAGAGGGAATCGACAATTTCGAGGAAATCCTCGAGGCCTCCGACGGAATCATGGTTGCAAGAGGCGACATGGGTGTAGAGGTGAATTTTGCAAGACTCCCCGGTATTCAGAAACGTTTCATAAAACGCTGCCAGCAAAGCGGCAAGATCGTAATAACCGCGACACAGATGCTGGAGTCCATGATCAAAAGCCCGATCCCGACTCGTGCGGAGATTACGGACGTTGCAAATGCCGTATTTGACGGGACTTCGGCGGTGATGCTTTCAGGCGAGACGGCAATGGGGGCATATCCTGTGGAGGCGGTTGCCGCCATGGCAAAGATTGCCGAGCAGGCAGAGCAGGACGATCCGAGATTCTTACCGGGCGGAAACACATGGTACGAGATGGACTCCTCCGACACCACAAACGCGGTGGGGCACGCAGCCTGCACACTGGCTCGAGACATAAACGCAAAGGCGATAATGAGCATCACAAAATCAGGATATACCGCGCTCAGAATGAGCAAATTCCGTCCTGCCACGATGCTGCTTGCGGCAACGCCGCACGAAAAAACATATCACCAGATGGCAATGCTTTGGGGCGTATGTCCGCTGATGGTAGAAAATCTGCAGAATGTCGATGTACTTGTCTACAGATGCCTCGAGGAAGGACGCAAAAAAGGCCTGCTTTTGGCAGGTGATAAGGTCGTAATCAGCGCGGGAGTTCCGCTTGACATCACGGGAAAGACCAACATGATTCGCGTCGAGTTCGCATAAAGCTTAGAATTATCACAAAAAGAGTTTGGCCAAAGAAAAGCGCCCCGAAGACCATGTCCCGGGGCGCTTGTTTTCTATTTTGCTGCAAGCTTCATTTTATCAAAGATCCTTGCCGCAGCACTTCTTATATTTCTTGCCGCTTCCGCAAGGGCAAGGATCGTTTCTGCCCGGCTCCTTTTCCTTGTGAACCGTCTTGGAACGCTTGAATTCCTTGATAATTTCGAGGATTCTTTCCTCGGAGAGCACATCCTCCCACTGAGGGAGGGTGTAGAGGTATTCTGCCTCGGCCTTGAGCATGTTGAAGAATAGCTTCTCGAAGTCAATGTCCAGGTCGATGTCAGAATTTTCATCAATTTTTTCGAGCTCAAACGGATTGTTTAGGCTCGTCTGGATGCCGTCGAGGAATCCCATGAAGATAACCGGGTCCGCCTCGAATTTTTCCACGAGCTCGCCGAACTTGCCCGCAAGATGGGTGTCCTTGTTCTCTAAAATATGTGCATAAATTTTCGTTTCAGTTTCGCTATATTCCTTCCAAAACGCTTCGAATGTCTCGTCGGTCTGACCCTCTATAAGGTCTACCCATTGCTTGTATAAACTCATTTTTTCCTCCTGTGCTTTTCGATTTATTCTGTTTATGCTTTATGCTGCTTTTGAAAACTCAGCAAATTAAAATTTTGATTACAGTTTTTTTGCCACGCTGATAATGTCGCCGACTACCGCACTGCCCGTTGGAAGTGCGCCTGCGCCTTTGCCATAAAACATCAGCTCACCTGCCACATCGCCGGTGACATATACCGCATTGAATTCGTTGGATACCCCGCAAAGAGGGTGGGAAAGGGGCAGGCTTTCCGGCGCAACGCTTGCCTTGATATGACCGTTTTCCCGCAAGGCATGACCGATGAGCTTGATCTTCTTACCCTCGGCTGCGGCCATTCCTATGTCCTCTGCCGTTATCTTGGAAATGCCCGTAGTAGGGATATCCGACGGCGGAATGTACTGCCCAAAGAGCAGAGCGATCAGTATCGAGAGCTTGTTTGCCGCGTCCAGACCTTCTACATCTGCTGTAGGATCAGCCTCGGCGAAGCCTTTTGCCTGGGCGTCCTTCAAAACCTCTTCGTAGCTTGCGCCTTCTTCGGTCATCTTCGTAAGGATGTAGTTCGTAGTTCCGTTCAAAATCCCCATAACCTCGGTGAAATTATTTCCCTGAAGCGGGTTCTGAATAGCCGTGAGGACAGGAATTCCTCCCGCCACAGCAGCCTCGAATAGGAATTCAACACCATTTTCGCGGGCCGTTTCGGTGAGAACCTTGTAATTTGCGGCGACCGCAGCCTTGTTCGCAGTTACGACGTGCTTGCCGTTTTTCATTGCCGTGAGCATATATGAGGTTGCAGGTTCTATTCCACCGATGACCTCAACCACCAGGTCAATATCGGGGTTGCACAAAATTTCGTCGGGGTCGTTGGTGCAAAGCTGAGAGTCGGATTTTTTTCTCCTCAAAACCCGCACAACTTCGACCGAAACGCCGGTGCGCTCTGTTATCAAATCGTGGTTTTTTGTCAGAATTTCGTAGGTTCCGCCGCCGACGGTGCCGAAGCCTAAAATGCCGACATTGAGTTTTTTCATTTGT
>CAVGEP010000012.1:0-7266 GCA_963628105.1 Alistipes communis | reverse complement strand
TTACATATAGTTTTTGTTGAACCGGAGATACCACCTAACACAGGAAATATCGCCAGAACCTGCGCGGCAACGGATACGAGGCTGCATCTTGTAAAGCCGCTGGGCTTTAGTATCGACGACAAGAGTCTGAAACGTGCGGGACTTGATTACTGGCCGTTCGTGAAGCTGGAGGTCCACGACAGCCTCGCGGATTTTATGGCAAAATACGCAGGAGGGGAGCGCAGGATGTTTCTTGCGACCACGAAAGGCGGGCGCCTATATACAGAGCACGAATATCGGGACGAAGATATGTTCCTGTTCGGAAAGGAAACGGCAGGGTTGCCGAGGGACTTTATCGCCGAACATGCGGAAAATGCCATCAGAATACCCATGAGCGCGGACACGAGACTCAGGTCTTTTAACCTCGCAAACTCTGCGAATATAATTTTATTCGAAGCACTCAGACAATTAGGCTTTCCGGGGTTGAAATAGTGGATCGTATTTGGTATAATATTTGCAAGGAAGAATTTTAGGTGCAAATAAAATTGAGGTGTATTGGTGAAACTTGGTTACGATCTGACAATTGAACAGTCCCAAAAGCTGACTATGACGCCGGAGCTGATTCAAGCTATCCAGATTTTGCAATTTAACTCACAGGAATTAGAAGACTACGTGCAGGATGAGCTAATGCAAAATCCTGTGCTTGAGTACAGTGCGTCAGACGAAAGGCATGAAAGGGAACAGGAGGTCTCAAAATCCGAGTCTTTGGACAAAAAAGAAGCGGAGGAGGCCGATTTTGACTTGCGCGAAAAAGTCAAAGAAGCCGAATATGACGATATCAGCTACAAACAGTGGGAGCATCGCAAGGATAAGGACGAACCTACATTTGAGCAATTCGTCAGCAAAGAGGAAACTCTCGAAGATTATCTGCTGTTACAGCTGACCTTCTCCAAGCTAAAGGGGCAGGATATGAAGATAGGCAGATATATGATCGAGTCCATTGACGAAAATGGATATCTTACGGTAGGGCTTGCGGATGTTGCGAAACTTTTCGGGGTCTGCGAAGAACGTGTGGATAAGATTCTGGATGTGATACAAACATTTGAACCTCCGGGGGTAGGTGCAAGAACATTGGCAGAATGCCTGATTTTGCAGCTCGCCGCCAAGGGACTTTTGGAGGAATCTGTTGAATATATAATTCTGCATCATCTCGAAGATATCGGAGAAAATAAGCTTAGCAAGGTTTCAAAGGCGACGGGGCTGACCATAGCACAGGTCCAGATGGTTACGGATCTCATAAGGAGCTTGGAGCCGAAGCCCGGCAGGAGATTTTCGACGGGAGAGACGGTGAAATATGTTGTACCGGATGTTGTTGTCGAAAAAATCGACGGAGAGTACCAGGTGCTTACCAACGAGGGGACGATACCTCATCTTATGGTAAGCTCATACTATATGAGCCTTGCCAAAAAAGCCTCTGAGGATGCCGAACTTTCGAAGTATTTGAGCGACAAATACAATTCGGCAATGTGGCTGATAAAGAGCATCGAGCAAAGACGCCAGACAATTTACAATGTGGTGGCTTTCGTTGTGGACTACCAAAGGGAATTCCTAGACAAGGGAACCAAATACCTCAAGACTCTTAACCTCAAGCAGGTAGCGGAGGCCCTCGAAATACACGAATCCACGGTCAGCAGGTCCATAAATGGCAAATATATGCAAACGCCGAGAGGAGTATTTGAGATAAGATACTTCTTCTCAAGCGGCGTTACGGGAGCGGGCGGCGAAGGCATGTCCTCTAACAGCATTAAGACCTTTATCAAAGAAATAGTCGATAGCGAAGACCCGAAAAAGCCTTATAGCGACCAGGACATGGTCGAAATCCTGAGCGGAAAGGGCATAGAAATATCGCGTCGCACGGTAGCAAAATACCGCGAATGCATGAATATCTTATCTTCCTCCAAACGGAAGAGGTATTAAAATATAAAAAACATTGTCGCAACGAATGTTTAGAAGGAGAAAAAAATGGCAATTAGAGTAGGTATTAACGGTTTTGGCAGAATCGGCAGAGTGGTGATTCGCGCTGCTATGGATATGCCGGAGATTGAAATCAGGGCGATCAATTTGAGAAATGCGGATCTCGAGTATATGGTATATATGCTCAAATACGATACGGTTTTCGGCAGATTCCCAAAGAGCCTGGATCATGATCAATCCGGAATATATATTGACGGAAAGCATGTGGACGTTTACTCGTTCTCGGACGCATCAGAAATCCCTTGGAAAGAAGCGGGAGTAGATTATGTCATAGATTGTACCGGCGCTTACGTAACCACAGAAAAGGCGATGGACCACATCGAGGCAGGCGCAAAGCATGTTATCATTTCCGCACCGGCAAAGGACAACGAAACCCCGACATTCGTTTATGGCGTAAACCACAGCGAATACAATTCTGATATGAAGGTAGTTTCCAACGCTTCCTGTACGACGAACTGCCTGGCACCGCTGATGAAGGTAATCGAAGACAACTACGGAATCAAGGAAGGACTCATGTCTACCATTCATGCGGCGACCGCAAAACAAAAGGTTGTAGACGCAAAATCCCTCAAGGACTGGAGAACGGGCCGCAGCGTATTCGGCAATGTCATCCCTTCCACGACCGGCGCAGCAAAGGCTGTAGGCCTTGTAATACCTTCTCTCAAGGGCAAGATGACAGGTATTTCTTACAGAGTTCCGACGGCAGATGTTTCTGTTATCGATGTAAATGTTGTTCTTAATACTCCGACAAGCGGGCCGGAGCTCAGACAGAGAATCAAGGAAGCCTCCGAAACCTATCTCAAGGGCGTCTTGGAATATGTAGACGACGAGGTGGTTTCCGGCGATTTCGTGGGCGACCCGTGCACATCAATTTTTGACTCCAGACAGACAATCGAGCTTAATGACCACTTCTTCAAGCTTATAGCATACTATGACAATGAATTCGGATATTCCAGCAACCTGCTCAACATGTTAAAGCACATGTACGAGACTGACTGCAAGTAATCCTCGGGGAATTACACAAAGATTTCGGAGGAAAAAAAGAAAAATGAAAAAAACAGTTAAAGACATAGATGTTAAGGGAAAGCGCGTACTTGTACGCTGCGATTTTAATGTCCCTCTCAAAGAAGGCAAGATCACAGACGACATCCGGATCGTTTCTGCCCTGCCAACCATAAACTACCTTAGGGAACATGGCGCAAGAGTAATCCTGATGTCTCACCTCGGAAGACCTGATGGCCAGCCCAAAAAAGAATTTACGCTGGCTCCTGTCGCAGAAAGACTTGCGGAGCTCTTGGGCGAAAAAGTAATTTTCGCCGCATCGGATCTTGTAGTGGACGAAAATGTAAAGGAAGAGGCTTCCCACCTCAAAGACGGCGAAGTAATGCTCCTTGAGAATGTGAGATTTCGCAAGGAAGAGACGAAGAATGGGGCAGAATTTGCGAGAGAACTGGCATCCCTTGGAGATATCTTTGTAAATGATGCTTTCGGAACGGCTCACAGAGCGCACGCCTCCACGGCGGGAATCGCGGACTACTTGCCTTGCGTTTCCGGCTTCCTCATCGAAAAGGAAGTAAAATTCCTCGGGGATGCACTGGAAAAACCGGCAAGGCCGTTTGTTGCAATCATGGGCGGCGCGAAGGTTGGCGACAAGATCCCGGTAATCGAAAACCTGCTAAAAAAAGTCGATACGTTGATTATCGGCGGCGGCATGGCATATACTTTTTTCAAGGCCGAGGGATACGAAGTCGGCAATTCCATTCTCGATGCGGATAATATCGGGCTCGCAAGGGAGCTTATTACAAAAGCCTCTGAGCTCGGTGTGAAGATGCTCCTGCCGGTTGACGCGGTCTGTGCAAAGGAATTCAAAAATGACACGGAATTTGCGATCTGCTCGAAGGAAAATATGCCAAAGGACATGATGGGAATGGATATCGGGCCGGATTCTGTAAAACTTTTCACCGAGGCGATCGGAGAAGCAAAGACCGTGGTATGGAACGGACCGATGGGAGTCTTTGAAATGCCAAACTTCGAACAGGGCACGAGAAAAATTGCGGAGGCCCTTGCAGATTCGGAGGCAGTTACCATCATAGGTGGCGGAGATTCGGCAGCGGCATGCGAGCAGTTCGGACTCAAGGACAAGATGACGCATATTTCCACAGGAGGCGGAGCCTCTCTGGAATTCCTGGAGGGCAAGGTACTTCCAGGCATAGCGGTTATCGAAGACAAATAACGAAGGTAAATACAACGGAAAAGAATCAGAGGTGCAAAATGCGATATCCCTTTGTTGCGGGAAACTGGAAAATGTACAAGACCACCGCAGAGGCAAGAAAATTTGCAAACGAATTCAAGAAAATATATGAGCCGAGCGACGTGAGAGTGGCGATTTTTGCACCCTTCACCCAGCTTGCGGCTCTTGCGGAAGAATTTCGCGGAACCGGAATCGCCCTGGGAGCGCAGAACGTTCATTACGAGAGCGAGGGCGCATATACCGGCGAGATTTCCATACCGATGCTCGCAGAAATCGGCATAGAATATTGCATTGTGGGACATTCGGAGCGCAGGCAGTATTTTAACGAAACCGACGAAACTGTAAACCTCAAGGCAAAAGCCTTGCTGGTTGCCGGAATCATTCCAATAATATGCGTAGGGGAGAATCTCTACCAGCGGGAACATGATTATCAGGACAAATTGGTGGCTGAGCAGGTAGCAAACGCACTCGAAGGAATTTCGGCAGAGGATGCGGCGAAGGTAGTCATCGCTTATGAGCCGATTTGGGCAATCGGCACCGGCAGGACGGCGACGCCTATCCAGGCAAATCACATGTGCGAGGTTATCAGAAAAGAGATAGCCAAAATATATGACGAGGAAACCGCAGACAAGGTCATAATCCAGTACGGCGGAAGCGTCAAGCCCGAAAATGCAACGGAAATCCTCAATATGGAAGAAATTGACGGGGCACTTGTAGGCGGTGCAAGCCTTGAGCCGCTAAAATTTATTGAAATTGTGAACTTTTAGCTTGATTTTATTATATCGACTGTGGTAAAATAAACAAGTTATAAAAGTAGGAGGTAAAAAATGAAGACATTTTTGATGGTGTTACTTGCATTATCATGTATTGTTTTGATTGCCAGCGTGCTGCTTCAGTCCGGTAACAGCGCAGGCTTGTCCGGATCAATCGCCGGCGGTGCGGAGCAGTTATTCGGAAAGAAAAAGAGCAAAGGCTACGAAGCGATTTTGGAAAAAATCACAACGGTAGGCGCGATCCTTTTCGTAGTTCTTTCACTGGTTATCATTACTTTATTTGAGTAACGGGCGCAGGACGAGCGCACAGATTAAGTTAGTTTTTGATTAAATTTATTATATTTCACTATCGGCAAGAGGTACAGGGAATGTGCCTCTTATTCGGCGTTAGTGAGTAGGAGGTATTATTATGACAAATTATTTTGCTGTCATCGCAGCCGCAATTGGTCTTGTCGTAGCATTTTGCTTGGCATCATGGATCAAGAAGGCTGACGAAGGGACAGACAGGATGAAGGAAATTGCCGGATACATCAGAGAAGGTGCTATGGCATTTCTGAGAAGAGAATACAAGACGATGGCTATCGTTATTGTAGTATTGTTCGTTTTGATCGGTGCTTGCATCGACTGGGTAACGGCTTGCCTTTATGTATTCGGTGCACTGCTTTCCGTACTTGCAGGATTCTTCGGAATGAAAGTTGCGACCCTCGGTAACGTAAGAACCGCTAATGCAGCTATGGAATCCGGAATGAACAAGGCTCTCAAGATCGCTTTCCGTTCCGGTGCGGTTATGGGTCTTTGCGTATCGGGCCTGGGCCTTTTGGGACTTGGCATTGTAATGTGCGTTCTTGACCTTGCAACAGTTGTTCAGTGCGTAACAGGCTTCGGCCTCGGAGCATCTTCCATGGCTCTGTTTGGAAGAGTTGGCGGCGGTATCTACACCAAGGCTGCTGACGTAGGCGCTGACCTTGTAGGTAAGGTTGAAGCCGGCATTCCGGAAGACGACCCTCGTAACCCGGCAGTTATCGCCGACAACGTAGGCGACAACGTAGGTGACGTTGCAGGTATGGGTTCCGACTTGTTCGAATCCTATGTAGGATCCATCATCTCCGCAGTTACCCTGGCTGCAGTTGCAGTGCAGAGTGCCAGCGAGACGGCTACATTCTCCGAAAATACGGCAGCTATTTTCCCACTCATCATTTCCGCAGTCGGAATTCTTGCTTCTGTCATCGGCATCATGCTGGTTAGAGGACGTGAGGGCGGAAACCCTGCGGCTGCTCTGAACATGGGAACTTATGTGAGCGGCGCTATCGTTATCGTTGCAACCGTTATCCTTTCCAAGCAGATGCTCGGCGACTACACTTATGCAATCGCCATCATCGCAGGACTCGTTGTAGGTATTGCAATAGGCAAGATTACCGAGGTTTATACTTCGGGTGACTATAAATCCGTACAAAAAATCGCAGAGCAGTCCCAGACTGGTGCTGCAACGACTATCATCAGCGGCCTCGGTGTAGGAATGATGTCCACCCTGTGGCCAATCATCCTCATCTGCGTAGGCGTATATGTTGCTTACCAGTTCGCAGGACTTTATGGTATCGCACTTTCTGCAGTAGGTATGCTGTCCACGACAGGTATGACTGTTGCGGTTGACGCTTATGGCCCTGTATCCGACAATGCGGGTGGTATCGCAGAAATGTCCGAGCTTCCTCCGGAAGTAAGAGAAATTACTGACAAGCTTGACTCCGTAGGTAATACGACGGCTGCTATTGGTAAAGGTTTTGCAATCGGTTCCGCAGCTCTTACGGCGCTGGCACTGTTTGCATCATATGCGGCAGTTACAAACCTCGAAGTGATCAGCTTGCTTGATCCGATCGTAATAATCGGACTCTTCATTGGAGCTATGCTTCCGTTCCTGTTCTCCGCTATGACGATGAACTCGGTAGGCAAGGCAGCAAACCAGATGATCGAAGAAGTTAGAAGACAGTTCAGATCTGACGCCGGCATCATGGCAGGAACTTCAAAGCCTGACTATGCAAACTGCGTAGATATCTCCACAAAGGCAGCACTCAAGGAAATGGTTGTTCCGGGCATCATGGCAATTATCGCTCCACTGGTGGTGGGTATCGTACTTGGACCTGCGGCTCTCGGCGGAATGCTTGGCGGCGCACTTTCCTCCGGCGTACTGCTTGCTATCATGATGGCAAATGCAGGTGGCGCATGGGATAACGC
>CAVGEP010000011.1:0-19424 GCA_963628105.1 Alistipes communis | reverse complement strand
CTCTGCGTTGAGCCACAGGGCTCCCTTGGCGGTTTTGCCCATTTTCTGCCCCTCGGAATTTGTCAGCAGGGAGAATGTCATGCCGTAAACGTCTTTTCCTACCATTTTGCGGGTAAGGTCAACGCCGCCGATGATATTGGACCACTGGTCGTTGCCGCCGAACTCGATTTTTACATCGAAGTCCCGAGCCATAACCATGAAGTCGTAGCTTTGCATGAGCATATAGTTAAGCTCAAACATGGTCAGCCCGCCCTCACGCTCCATTCTCTGTTTGAAGCATTCCGCCCGGAGCATGGTATTGATGTTAAACTGGGTGCCGATTTCTCTGAGGAAATCTATATAGTTCAGGGGTCTGAGCCATCTTGCGTTGTTTACCGCAACCGCCTTGCCGGCTTCCGGTTCCTTTGTCTGGTGTCCCGGTGTGTAAACCCCCTCGTTTCCCACATATTCCCATTCGTCATCGAAGTCAAGGAACTTATCAAAGAGTTTCTTGAACTGATTGCAGTTGTTTTCGATGGTTTCGACAGTCATGACCTTTCTCATGTCGGTACGTCCTGACGGGTCTCCCACCATTCCGGTGCCGCCGCCGATGAGTACCACTGGGGTGTGCCCGAATTTTTGCATATACATCATGATGATGACCTGCATGAAGTGACCTACGTGCAGGCAGTCCGCCGTTGGGTCGAATCCGATGTAAAACTTAACCTTTTCGTTTTGGAGCAATCTGCGAATTTCCTCTTCATTCGTGGACTGCTCGATGAATCCTCTTTCTTTCAGAACGTCGTAAGCGTTATCGAAATGGCTTACGCTGTCCGGTATAAAGTCAAATTTCATTTTTTCCTCCAATTATTTTGTTCCGAATAATCTGTCGCCGGCATCCCCCAGGCCCGGAACGATGTAGGCATGTTCGTTGAGCTTTTCGTCCTGCTGGGCGATGTAAATGTCAACATCCGGGTGAGCCTTCTGAAGGGCTTCGATCCCCTCCGGAGCCGCGATGAGGCACATGAAGATGATTTCCTTGCCGCCGCGAGCCTTGATGGAGTTGATTGCATCGATTGCCGAGCCGCCGGTTGCCAGCATCGGGTCAACTACGAAAATCGTTCTCTTTTCGATGTCGGTAGGCAGCTTGCAGTAATATTCCACCGGCATATGTGTTTCGGGATCTCTGTAAAGGCCTACATGACCAACCTTTGCGTTCGGATAAAGGGCGAGCATTCCGTCTACGAATCCCAGACCCGCTCTGAGAATCGGAACGATGGCAATGTCCTGTCCCTTGAGCATTTTCTGCGTGGTTTTGCAGATCGGAGTTTCGATTTCTACATCCATAAGCGGAAGATTTCTTGTGGCTTCGTATCCCATAAGGGTGACAACTTCCTTGGCAAGTTCTCTGAACTCCTTGTTGTTGGTTTCTGTCTTTCTCATAAGCGTAACCTTGTGCTGAATTAACGGATGATCAAATACCAATACTTTTCCCATTGTTTCTCTCCTTTTTTTTTATAAATTAACTGCTTTCTTAGTTATCCATATATATTTGTATATATTATTTTCCCTTACATCTGGTCCAGCATATCCACTCTGCGCCGGTGTCTTCCTCCCTCGAATTCGGTATCCAGCCATTCGTCAACGATGGCAAGGGCAAGGTCAGGCTCGGTTGTTCTGCCTCCAAGGGCCAAAATATTCGCATTATTGTGCTGCTTCGTAAGATGCGCCATCTCTACCGATGTGCAAAGTCCGCAGCGGATCCCCTTCACCTTGTTTGCGGCAATGGAAATGCCGATTCCTGTGCCACAGCAAACGATTCCAAGGTCAGCCTCGCCGCGGCAAACCGCCTCCCCGCAGAGCTTCCCGTAAATCGGATAGTCCACGGATTCCTCCGAGTGGGTTCCCAGATCCAAGGTTTCGATTCCTCTTTCTGCTAAATGCTTTTTTATCGCCTCTTTCAGCGCAAATCCGCCGTGGTCGGACGCAAGCGCAATTTTCATCTTGCCATACCCCTTTCCCTAAACATTTTTTATATTATAACCTGCGGATTTAAACATTCTGTTCATTACCGCAAAGCCGATTCCGTCTTCTCGGAGCGCCGATGCCAAAATGACGTCCGCCCCCTGTTTGTCGCAGGCTCTGAGCCTTGCAAAGAACTGATGAGCCGCTTCTTCGGGATGCTCATCGTCAAAAATTATTGTTTCCACCTTTTGACCCAAAGAGTTTAGCTTCAGTTTTTCCTCTGCTATTGCCTGTCTGACCGCCTCAGGATTGCCTCGGTAAATTATCATTTCCGCCTTCGGAGCGTAGTGTTTGTATTTCATTCCCGGCGCTTTTGGCTTGAAGGACGCATCGGTCTGTAAAAGCCCATCCCCAGTTACATGGGGTTTTTCAAGAAGCGCGGGGTCGATTCCTACTTTTTTGCCCAGCACCGCCGACATATCCTCGGCGGTAATCACTCCCGGCCTCAAAATCATCGGAGTTTCCTCTGTCATATCCACCACCGTGGATTCGATTCCAGCCTTGCATTCCTCTCCTGCGATGATTGCGTCGATCCTGCCTTCCAAATCGTCTGCCACGTGTCTTGCGGATGTGGGGCTTGGCTTTCCGGAAAGGTTCGCGCTGGGAGCTGCAATGGGGGTTTCCGATGCGGTTATCAGCGCCGCCGCCACCGGATCGCTGGGAAACCTGATTCCCACCGTGGCAAGTCCTCCCGTGGTGACCCTGGGTATGATGCTAAGCGCCGGGCAAACCATTGTCATAGGCCCCGGCCAAAAGGCATCCATCAATTTCTGCATATCTTCGGTGATCCTTGCGGTTAATTTTGTCATATCGTCTTTTGACGATATGTGCACGATCATTGGATTATCAGAGGGTCTGCCCTTTGCGGCATAGACTTTTCCCACCGCTTCGGGGTTCAGAGCGTCGGCTCCCAGACCGTATACGGTTTCCGTGGGAAATGCTACCAGCCCGCCGTCTTTGATGATCTCGGCCGCTTCTTTTATCTCTTCAGTTGTCGTCCCGAAAATTCTTGTAAACATCTTGCGTTTTCTGTTTTTTATTTTTCCCTGTATTTTGTTCGCATCAATGCAATTCAATCAATGTAATTCATTAGAAGTTTTTCATTTTTTCCGCCTGATCGCTGGTGATGAGGCCATCGATGATCTCATCGATTTCTCCGTCAAGGAAGCTGTCGAGTTTATATATCGTCATTCCAATCCTGTGGTCGGTGATTCTACCCTGGGGAAAGTTATAGGTTCTTATTCTCTCGCTTCTGTCCCCTGAGCCAACCTGACTGCGGCGTTCCGCGGAAATCTCGTCATTTTGTTCCCGAAGCTTCATATCGTATAATCGCGATCTGAGTACCTTGAATGCCTTATCCTTATTCTTTATCTGGGATTTTTCGTCCTGGCAGGTTACCACAAGCCCCGTAGGAATATGGGTGAGGCGAACTGCCGAATCCGTTGTATTTACGCACTGACCGCCGTTGCCCGAGGAACGGTAAACGTCCACTCTAACATCGTTTGGATTGATTTCGACCTCCACGTCGTCAACCTCAGGGAGCACCGCAACGGTAGCTGCCGAGGTGTGAATTCTGCCGGAACTTTCGGTATCCGGTACCCTCTGCACCCGGTGAGTCCCGGATTCGTACTTGAGCCTGGAATAGGCTCCCTTTCCCTTGATAAGCACGCTTGCCTCTTTGACTCCTCCGATATCCGTGGCGTTCATGTCCATTATCTCTGCTTTCCAGCCCCGTCTTTCGGTATATCTGAGGTACATTCTGAGGAGATCCTGGGCAAAAAGCGCCGCTTCGTCGCCGCCGGTGCCTGCTCTAACCTCAAGAATAACATTTTTCTCGTCGTTAGGGTCTTTCGGGAGAAGGAGTATTTTCAGCTCCTCTTCCATCTGAGGAATTTTGTCTTCGTTTTCGGCAATTTCCATCTTTGCAAGCTCCCGAAGCTCCTCATCGCCCATTTCCAGCATTTCCTTTGCCTCGGCGATAGCTTCCTTTGCCTTTTTGTATTCCTTATATTTATTTACGATCGGCTCCATTTCGCCCATTTCCTTGATGTGCTTCTGCCAAACCGGCTGGTTATTTATCACATCAGGATCCGAGACCTTCATGGAAAGCTCTTCGTACTTTTCTAATATGAAATCCAGTTTATCAAACATTTGGTTCTCCTTGATATATCATAAAAAAACCGAAATGTAAAATTTCGGTTTAGTTTTCGTCTGATTATTAGTCGAGTTTGTATTTGTTCTTGAACTTCTCAACACGGCCGCCGCGGTTGATCATCTTGGCTGCACCTGTGAAGAACGGATGACAAGCTGAACATACATCAAGTCTTAATTCTTCTTTAGTTGACCTGGTAACGAAAGTGTTACCACATGCGCAAGTTACTTTACATTCCTTATAATCAGGATGGATTCCTTCCTTCATGTTCGTCTTCCTTTCCTGCCTCCGCCTTTGCCTCAGCATATTTAAACTGGCTGTATTTCACTACAGCCCTTAAATGATACCACACCATGCGGCAAATTGCAAGCATTTATTCCAAAAAATCTGCCGCATCCAGGAACACGTCTTTTTCTTCGGTTTCCTTCAGGGCTTCTTCGGCAATCTGAGAGAAGTTTGCCAGCCTGCTGACGAGATCCGAAAGGCTGGTTGCCGCCATATTTTCTGGCTCCTGCTTTGCCTCACCGAGGATTTTTCTTCCCAGCTCGTAGGCTTTCTTTGGAAATTCCGTATTTAGAATATCCTCCGGTGTTTGACTGCGAGCCGCCGCGATTACGTCTACGATCTCCCATTCCAAATAGTCCGCCATGCCGTAGAAGCTGGCTACCGCCCCCTGCGCCGACTCCATGGTGGTATCCGCAAAGGCAAGCATCAGCGCCGTCCGCTTGTTCTTATGTATCTCGCCGTCAATGGCGTAAAATCTGTCTATTACGGTCTTTATCTGTGCCGTCATGCCGTAGTAATAAATCGGCGAGAGAAAAACCACCGCATCCGCCTCGATAATTTCATCCCGCAGCCGGTCAAAATCGTCCCTAAATACGCAGGAAGAAACCGCGCTGTGGCATTTTTCGCAGGCGATGCACGGATGCACATCCCTCTCCGCCGCGTCGAATCTGATCACGTCATGTCCCGACTCGTGGGCGCCTCTTATGAACTCCGCCGCAAGCACCGCCGTGGTTCCGTTCTTGTGAGGGCTGCCGGTTATAAGCAAAATTTTCATAGCCATTACCTCCGTTTTTTCGGTTCGGTCTTCAAGGTGGCGACGACGATTCTGTCCTTGCCCGCAAGATCCGCGAGGCCAATTATCCTATCGTATGCGCCGGTCTGTCCAAGGAGTTCCTTGACGGTCTCTCGCTGGTTATATCCGATTTCCAGCATCAGCACGCCGCCTTTTTTGAGATGAGCGGGAGCCTTTTCTGCGATTTTTCTATAAAACTCGAATCCGTCTTCCCCGCCGTCCAGAGCAATTCTCGGCTCGTGGTCCCGCACTTCCGGTTCAAGCTCCTCGATTTCCGCGCTTTCTATGTATGGGGGATTGCTGATTATGAGGTCGAATTTTTTCTTTCCCAGCGCGCCGTTAAAGGCTTTTGACTCAAAAAGGTCGCTCTGTATGAATTTTATCTTGCATCCGTTTCGGCTTGCGTTCTCCTTTGCGATTGTCAGAGCCGCCTCGCTCACATCGGAGCAGGTTACCTTCGCCTTCGGCAGGTTCTTTGCAAGAGAAATTCCGATTGCCCCGCTTCCGCAGCAGAGGTCGAGAATTTCCCCGCCGGACTTCGTGGCTTTTCCGCCTTGATATTCGTTGCTTCTGAGGGTACCCTTGGTGGCAAGCTCTATGGCATCCTCCACCATAGTTTCCGTGTCCTGCCGCGGGATCAGTACATCCTCGCTGACCTTGAATGGCAGTCCCATAAATTCCTGTTCCCCGGTGATGTGCTGCAGCGGCGTTCTCCCTGCCCTTTTTGCAATCAGGTCAAAATATGCCTCGCACTGGTTGTCCTGCAAAATATCCTGCCAGTGCATCATCAGCGCCACCTTGTCGTAGCCCATCATGTAGCAGTACAGCTCCTTTGCGTCGATGGCTGCATCGGCGACTCCCGCATCTTCCAGCTGTCGCTGCCCGATTTTTATAATTTCCTTCAAAGGTAAACTCATTTTTACTCTACCTCCGGAGGGTCTTCCTCTATACATCTTCCCTCGAGATCGCAGATTCCCTCGAAATACGGCACGTCGTCGCCGTCGTTTAAAACCGCCTTTACCGAGGCGATGGCAACCTCAAGCTGCGCAAAATTCGGCTCTGCGGTGGTGAGTTTCTGCAAGTAAAGTCCCGGCATACTGAGGATTTCCACGAAAATGTTGTCGCTTCTTCCCGCCCATTTGAGCAGTTCGTAGGAAATTCCCGCGATTACCGGAAGCACGAGAATACGGGTCAGCATTCTCAGCCAAACGTTGGGCCAGCCCATGAAAACATGAACGAAAATCGCCACAACCATGACAAACATCAGGAAGCTCGTCCCGCATCTCGGATGAAGCGTATAAAAGCTCTGGGCATTTTCCGGCGTGAGCTCCAGCCCGTTTTCGAAGCAGTGAATGGTCTTGTGCTCCGCTCCGTGATATTGAAAAACGGTCTTGATGTCCTTCATGCGCGAAATCAACAGAATGTACAGCACGAAAATCAGGATTCGCACCACGCCCTCGATGATGTTCAGCAGCAAAACGCTGTCAGTCAGTGCCGCGCACCAGCCCACGATGGCCGTAGGCAGCAGCATAAATATGGCAACCGACATCACCAGCGCCAGCACCACCGAAAGGATCATCAGAACATTCCATGCCTTTTCCTTTCCCAGATGTTCCTCCACCCAGATGTCGAATTTATCCTTTTGGTAGTCCTCCGGGTAATACTTTTCGAGGATCTCCGCCGAGTACATCAAAATCTTGGTACCGAAAATCAGCGACGCGACGAAGTTTATAACGCCTCGTATCAGCGGGATCCTGCCCCATTTATTTCCTTGCGGGGTTGGCTGGGTCTTCATGTGAATCCTGCCGTCCGGCAGCCGGATCGCGATGGCGGTTCGCTTGGGTCCCCGCATCATGATCCCCTCCATTATCGCCTGTCCGCCGATGGATGTGGGGCAAGCGTCTTTCAAAAATATTTTCTTTAAGTCCATTGTCCTTCCTCTGTCTTAGCAAATGTCTCTTGTTTTGCAAATGTCTCTTGTTTTGCAAATGCCTCTTGAATTTTAGTCGTCTATCAAAACTTTTTTTATAATCTGTACAAAATCTTCGTTTGTTCTTGTGTGGGCAAGGTTGTCGATAATCTCGCTTGCCACATCCTGGGTGTCGCGGTTTGCCATCGCCCGTCTCATGGCCCAGACTGCTTCAAGTTCATCCTGACTCATCAGGAGATCTTCTCGTCTGGTTCCGGATTTGTTCAGGCTGATCGCAGGGAAAATCCGCTTTTCGCTGAGCTTGCGGTCAAGGTGAAGCTCCATATTGCCGGTGCCCTTAAATTCTTCGAAGATGACCTCGTCCATGCGGCTTCCCGTCTCCACCAGCGCCGTCGCCAGTATCGTGATGGAACCGCCCTCTTCCAGCTTTCGCGCCGCGCCGAAAAACTTCTTCGGTTTGTGGAGCGCTCCCGGGTCAAGTCCTCCGCTCAGGGTTCTGCCGGAGGCAGGAACCACCAGGTTATACGCCCTCGCGAGCCTGGTTATGCTATCTAATAATATTACCACATCTTTGCCGTGTTCAACCAGTCTCTGGGCTCTCGCAAGCACCATCTCCGCCACCTTTGCATGGTGTGCGGGAAGCTCGTCAAAGGTGGAGTAAATGACCTCGCCTCTTTCCAGAGAACGCTTCATATCCGTAACCTCTTCCGGTCTTTCGTCTACCAAAAGGACGATAAGCTCGATTTCCGGATAGTTCTTTTCGATGGCGTGAGCTACCTTCTTGAGCAAAACGGTTTTGCCCGCTTTCGGCGGTGCTACGATGAGGCCTCTTTGACCCTTTCCGATCGGTGCGATAAGGTCGATGAGCCTTGTGGAAAGCTCTCTGCTTCCGTCTTCGAGCCTCAGCCTTTCAAAGGGGAACACCGGGGTCAAATCTTCAAAGTCCGGTCTTCGGATTGCCGCTCCCGGCTCGTCGCCGTTTACCGTAACCACAAAAAGCAACGCCCCGAATCGTTCTCCCTCTTTCGGAAGCCTTGTGATACCTCTGATTTTGTCTCCTGTCTTTAAGTTAAATCTGCGAATCTGGGTCGGCGAAACGTAGATATCCTTTTCGCTGGTAAGGAAATTGGAAAATCGTAAAAATCCGAAGCTGTTTTCCTCTTGGATTTCCAAGATGCCCTCGACTTCCGGTCTGTCCTCTCGCGGCGGTTCTCTGCGAGGGTGTTTTGGCTCCTCTTCGCTTTCTACCGGCGAGGTTTCTATATTTTCTGCGGATTCTGTGGTTTCTGTGGCTTCTGCCGTTTCCGCCTCTTGCACTTCTGATATTTCCTGCGGAGCTTCCTCCGTCACTTTTTTTCTTGGCATAATTTCACCTTTCGCGGTCATTACGCCGCGCCTTTCTGAGAATTTAAAGAGTTGTTAATCAAAACAGATAAATTAGAATGTTTACAATGTAGAATAACACGATAGTATTTTATACTTTTTCGAGACAAAATGCAAGGATTTTGGAAAAACTTGCTTTTTCACAAAACTTACATTTTACATTTGCGAAATTATGTTATATTCTAAGTATATAAATATCGAACACAATTTTTGAGGAGGCATCTAATGTTCACGAAAGCAATTACAAAAAAGCCTTGCAAGGCGCTGGTAAACGGCATCTCAACCGCTCAGTTCGGAGAGGGAAGCCCTGACTACGAAAAAGCCATCGAGCAGCACGATAAATATGTTGAAACTCTCAGAAGTCTCGGACTTGAGGTATGCGACCTGGAAGCCGACGAAAGATTCCCGGATTCCTGCTTCGTCGAAGACCCTGCGGTTGTCATGGAACGCTGCGCCATTATAACAAACCCTGCCACGGACTCTAGAAATGCCGAGAAGTTTGAAATCATCAAGACCATCAGAAAGTTTTATAAGGAAGAACAGATTTTCCATATCGAGGCGCCGGGAACCTTGGAGGGCGGCGACGTTATGAGAGTCGGCGACCATTTCTATGTGGGGCTTTCCGACAGAACCAATCCGGAGGGCGCAAAGCAGTTCAACGATATCGTAACAAAGTTCGGCTACACATCTTCTACGGTTCCTGTAACCGAGGGGCTGCACCTGAAGGATTTTGCCATCTATCTGGAAAACAACAATATGCTTGTGACGGAGACCATGGACAAGGAAGAATCCTTCAAAGACTTCAACCGTTTCGTCGTTGACGCAGACGAGCTTTATGCGGTGAACAGCCTGAATATCAACGGCACGGTTCTTGTGCCTGCGGGATATCCGAAGACACAGAAAATCATCGAGGACCTCGGCTATCCGGTAATTCTCATGGATACCAACGAGTTCCGTTTGATCGACGGAAGCCTGACCTGCCTGTCGCTGAGATTTTAAGGATTAAGGGACTAATATAAAAAGCCGCGGATCCTTCCGTGGCTTTTTGTTATATCCTTGGTTGTGGTATGTGAAAATCCTTTCACCGCCGATGCTCTTAGCTCTCGCCCTTCATAATCTTATCAGCTCGCTCCACAACGAATTTTCTGAGCCTGAGCACGTGTGCATCGCCCGTTTCGCGTGCCCTCTCGGCATCGCCGCTTACGATTGCATCCAGAATTTCCTGATGCTCGTATGGCATATTCTTGTACCTGGAAAAATCCTCGTAGTAAATGTATCTGAACCTGAGTGCGAGCTCCTCTACCTGATTCACCATCTGTATCAAGGTCTTGTTGCCACTGCAATTTACAATCATTTTGTGGAAAATCTCGTCTTCCTTGATGATTTCGTCTGTATTGCCGGATTCTACGGCTTTTTTGTATGCCTCCGTGGCATGTTTGATCGCCTCGACCTCTTCCTGCGTGATTCTCTTGGCCGCAAGTCCCGTCGCCATCCCCTCAAGAAATTCGCGAACTTCAAGAACATCGAGCATGTCCTTGATGGAAATCTCCGATGCGTAGGCCCCGCGCCTTGGTTCAATGCTGACAAGGCCCTCCTTTTCTAACTTTCGGATTGCCTCTCGAATCGGCGTACGGCTTACCCCCATGTCATCAGCAAGCTCCACCTCCATCATTCTGGTTCCCGGCGGAATCTCTCCGATCATAATCTGTCTTTTGAGCTCTTCATATACGATTTCTCTTAGCGGTCTGTGATTCTGTAAATCAAAATTCAGCATCTTTCTTTCCTCCGATTTGGGTATCTCGTATCGTTTGCGTCCAGTAGGCCTCGTAGCCTTGCTTTCTGAGCGTTCTGCAGGCCTGTCTGGCATCTATATATGTATCGTAAATTGCGAAAACGGTCGGACCGCTGCCGCTCATCAAAACCCGGCGTGCCCCCTCGGTGCTCTCCATTTTCGTTTTGAGCTTTGCTACCTCAGCATAATGCGCGATGGTATATTCCTCCAAGACGTTTGCCATAGAGGATAGTATTTTCTTTTCGTTTGCGTATTTCAGTCCCAGAATAAGCCGCGGAATATCAGGCCTCTTTGTGATTTCGCAGGAGTCAATCCCTGCGAACACCTCTTTCGTAGAAACACCGAATGCGGGCTTTGCAAGTACTATATGCTTTTGCAGGCCCCTGTAGATTGCTGTCATTTTTTCGCCGGTTTCCTCGCACAATGCGCATCTGTAGGCGGTATTATGTGTCAGCACAAGGAAGGGAACATCTGCTCCAAGTTCTCTGCCGATTGCACAGAGCTGCCAGGTGTTCATTTTCAGGTTCCAAAGCCTGTTCAGCGCCACGAGCACAGCCGCCGCATCCGCGCTTCCGCCCCCGAGGCCCGCCGCTACCGGGATTCTTTTCTTAATATCTATGTCAAGTTCGCCTCGAGCATTTGCCCTTTCTGCCATCATCATTGCGGCGCGGTAAGCAAGATTTTTTTCGCCTGCCGGCAAATACGGTTTGCCGGGGCGAAGCTTTATCTTGAATTCCTCCGCATCGCTTTCCTGCCAGAGGATCCGGATATCGTCGGCAAGTCCTGTCTTTTGCATCAGCGTTTCCAGGCGGTGGTAGCCATCGTCTCTAAGGCCGACTACATCCAGCGCCAGGTTAATCTTTGCGTAGGCTCTTATGCTTGTTTCTCTTTGCACGCTATTTTTTCTTGCCCTTTCCTTTGCCCTTGGCCTTTTGGGCTTTCCACTTTTCTTCTTGTGCCTTCTTTGCCTCGGCGATAGCCTTGCGTCCTGTGATATATCTGCCGCCTGCCGCTGCGATCGGTGCCGGCTTCTTTACGTGATAATTGCCGTCATCGTAGTAATAATCGTCTTCATTGTCCTCGAGGGCAGCTGCTTTTTTCGCTGCCTTTTCTGCTCTCTTTGCTTTTTCCTTTTGGTCCTTTTCTACGATCTCTTCAACGGACTTGCCGGTCTTCTTTGCTTCTTTATATGGGTTAACCTTTTCTTCCTTTTGGGTTTCTTCCTGTGCTTTCTTTCCGGCATTTCTGGCGGTAACTATCATCATGACTCCGAAGAGGCCGAACATCATAGCGGTGTTTATGACCATATTCATATTTTGGTTGACTGTCTTGAACGAAATGCTCTTGTCACTTCCTAGGGTATTGCCGCTATCGTCGACAAAATCGCCCGAAATCTTGAATGTATACGTCTGGTTCTGCTCAACCTTTATTTCGTCCGTTTGCTTCGTCGTATCGAAAAGCACAAGAACAACACCCTGTTCCGTCGTCGAATACAAAACACGCGTCGGCAATGTGTTGCCCTCTTCATCCACAAGTGCTACGGCATTTGCGTTGGTATTCCCCAGCTTTGCCTGCGTGAAGTCGCTATCGAAGTAGAGCTTTATGCCCATATTTTCGACCGCGGTTCCGGTTGCCCCGTCCTTCGGGTAGGTATCGCTCAGCACAAGCTTCCCTGCGCCCTGCGTGTCCGCCGCAAAGCCGTAGGCTGCTGCCAGCACCGTCAAAATTACAACAAGGCTAAGAATTTTGCCTAATCTTTTCATCTTTTTGTGTCCTCCGATTTCCGTTCTTTTGTGTTTTTCTTGGCCTGTCTCAGTTCCCTAAAAAAATCTCTTACGATTTCTTGGCACCGAGTTTTAGTCGAGCCTTCTTCCAATTCGAATATTTCAACCTGATGGTTCAGTCTTTGTTCTCGGACGATATTGAGCACCGAACCGCATCCCCCGGCCTTGGGGTCCCGTGTCCCGATAAATAGTCTTTCTATCCTCGCCCAGACGAGCGCACCTGCACACATGCTGCAAGGTTCCATCGTAACATACATGTCGCAGCCCGTGAGTCTTCGCCACCCCAGCTCACTTCCGAGCTTTTTTGCGGCCTTCCTGATTGCCACGATTTCTGCGTGTGCCGTCGGGTCCTTTTCGGTTTCGGTTAAATTATGTCCTCGTCCGATTATTTCGCCGTCCTTTACGATAACGGCTCCTATAGGGATTTCTCCCTTATCTCTGGCTTTTTCCGCCTCCTTCAAGGCTTCTAACATAAACTTTTCCATACATTTATAGATGTTATCACAAAACTGCGCATATTGCAAGCTTTTCTGCTCTCGGATGAGTCCTCAGATAGCCAAAAACACATCGCATTAGCTTCTTCTTATTATTTTTCGTTGCCCCATGGCTGTTTTTTTGCTAAAATATATCATATATTCTGCATAGGGGGGCAGCTTATGATAATGGATGCGCTGGTAATGGCGATTTTCGTAATTTCAATATTTGTTTCGATGCGGCGAGGGCTTGCGCTGATGCTGGCAGGTCTTGCAAAGAGTATTGTTGCCGGCGCAGCAGCGTGGGTTTTATGCGACGACATGGCACGCTTCCTGCTCGGGCTTGAGCCTGTTCGCGATTTTGCCGTGGGGAGAATATCCCGCGGATTGTCGGTCAGATGGGAAAACTCCCCGATTTACGAATCCCTCCCATCTCTATTTACGTCCGGAGACGCCGGTCTCGCAGACAGCCTTATCACTGAGGGCGCAACGAAGCTGGCCTGGCTCTTCCTGACCATCGCAAGCTTCTTTTTCATATTCTTAGGGATCAGGCTTCTTGCATCCCTTTTCCAAAAGCTTTTTTCTCACAAAAGGCGCGGCGGCTTCATAGGCTTTTCGGATAAGTTGCTGGGGCTCATCCTTGGCATACTGATCGGATTTTTTAATGTTCTTCTTTTCCTGGCGCTGCTGCTTCCGGTCTCAGGGCTAATGTTCCCATCTCTTTGCGAGCAGCTTCCTTCGTGGTTTTCCGGCTCTGTGTTTGCAAAAGACCTGTTTGATAATAACCTGCTGCTGGTTCTTCTCAGAGATTTTATCGCTTAGATCCGCCATTTAAAAACCGCAGAGGCTTCTTTTGCCTTCTTTCGAGCCTTGCAGCTACGCAAAAGGCACAAGTAAGCGGTGCCGAACTTGTGCCTTTGCAACTATTTTATTTTAAGTTTTTTACTCTACCTCAAAGTAGTCTTTGTCGTCCTTTCTGCGAGGACCGTCATATTCGTATGTACCCATGGTGCCGCAGTCCGGGCATTTGCCGAAGTCGTCGCCGAACTCAACCATAAGGTCAAGGGCGTACTTGAACTTCTTGCCGCAATTCGGGCAGTGATAGTACATAAGTCCTACTCCCCAAGTCATGTTAGATGCCCGGGTTCCACGGAACGAGTGTAGGAACGATTAAGTATCCGAGTGTTACAACGATCACCCAGAACAGGCATACGAATGCGCACATTCCCCAAGCGTCTTTGAGTTTCATCTTAACAACTGCAAGCATCGGGATGAGGTACAAAGGCTGAAGCAGGTTTGTACATTCGTCGCCGTATACAAATGCGTTGATAACGTCGATCTTGTTTGCGCCAAGCTGCTGAGCCGCTTCGATAAGTAACGGGCCCTGTACGATCCACTGTCCGCCTTGGGACGGTATGAACAGGTTAACAGCGCAAGCCGACAGATAGGAGAATACCGGCAAGGTCTTTGCGGTTGCTACGCTGCAGATTCCTGCGATGATTACTTCTGCGAATCCGGAGGACTGCATAACGCCCATGATTCCGCCGTAGAACGGGAACTGAACGATGATTTCGCAAGCCATGCTCATGTTCGATTTGTAGGCTTCGATGAAGGCTCTTGGTGATTTATAGAGGAAGCAGTTGCAAACGATGAAGAAGAAGATAATCAGGTTCATCGACAGGGCTCCCATAAATCCTTTTGTGACAAACTCTCTCACGATAACCACGATGCCTGCAACGCCGATGGTGTACATGATGATTCTGCTGCCGTTCATTTTGTCGGCAGGAGTTACTCTTTCCTCAACATCATAGTTTACGTCCTCGTCGTCAAGCTGAGTCTTCAGCTCAACAACTTCGTTCTTTGGCGGTTTTGTGGTGATGGCGATAATCAAGAGGATGATTGCGAAAATCGACCAAATGATCACGTTATGCGGGTTATAAACTGTAATGTCCTGGGACAAAACGCCGAGGGTGTCTACCATGAAGTGCCCTTCTGTTGCAAGAAGTGCATATACGGAAGCCGTTGGCCCAAGGCACTGTCCGAATACCATGCAGGTATAGATTACTGCAAGCATCAGAGGGAAGTGCATACCTTTTACGTTCTTTGCGAGGTACATTGCGAAGATCGCTCCTACTACGGTACAGAATGCCCAGTTGATGAAAGAGGTTACCATACCGAAGATAACCAGCATGATCATTGCAACCGTTGGCGTGTGAGCCTTCGCTGCCAGCTTGTTCATTACCCTCTTAACCTGTGGCGCCTGAGCGCAGGTCGCGCAGGTTACTACCATGATACCCATCTGGAATGCGAAGCTGTTTTGCGTCCACAGTCCTTCGAACCAGTAGGTACATAAGTCAATGATGCTCGAATCCGTGAAGATAAGGGATCCGATAAATACTACGAAAGTCAGAATCAAGCAGAATACAAGCGAGTCCGGAATGATTCTGTCCGCTGCGTACTGGAATTTCTTGGAGAGTCTCCATAACGGAGTACCCTTGTCCAGTGTGTTTAGTGTTTGGTTTGGCATGAGTTTTTCTCCTTTCAATGAAATTTGCTTAAAATATAATGCCGATTTGAGCCGTGCCACACAGGGAATGCTGCGGCGCAGCTCGGTTTCTCTGTTTCCAAAATTCCCTATTTTTCCGTTTACCTTTTCTGTCTTTTAGCTTTTCTGTCCTTTTGACTTTTGTGCCTAACGCAACTATTTTGCGAGGCCGAGGATTTCTCTTGCTTCTGCCGGAGTAGCAACTTCAAGTCCGTACTCTCTGATTACGCGAGCTGCTCTTTCAACAAACTGACGGTTGCTGTCTGCAAGCTGGCCCTTTGCGTACATAACGTTGTCTTCCATGCCTACACGGATGTTGCCGCCCAGAGCGACTGCCGCATACATGATTTCCATTGCGGAGTGACCTACGCCGAAGCAGGACCAAGTGTACTGTCCTTTTCCGATAAGCTCATCAGCAGTCTCCTTCATAAAGAGGAGGTTCTTTACGCTGCCCGGAATTCCGTTTGCGCATCCCATGCAGAATTGGAAGTGAAGCGGTGCCTTGATGATGCCTTTTTTCAGGTAATATGCTGCGTTTGCGATCATGCCCGGGTCAAAAGCTTCGATTTCAGGCTTCGTGTTGCATTCCTGGAAAAGCTCTCCGCACATTTCCAGGAACTTCGGCGAGTTGATGAAAAGCGCCGTGTTCAGCCAGTTCATGGAACCGCAGTCGTAGGAAGCCATTTCAGGTTTGAGTTCCTTTACATGCTCAACTCTTGTCTCGTCCGTTGCGTAAATGTCGCCGGAAGTGGTGAGGTTGAGAATGATGTCGCAGTCCGGATGCTTTTCCTTGATAAGGGTTACCGTCTCGCGGAATTTGTTGTGATCCATGGTTCCGTTGCCGTTGTCGTCTCTCATGTGGAGGTGGGCGATCGCTGCGCCTGCTTTCCAGCAGTCGTATACGTCTTCGCAAATTTCTGCCGGCGTCATAGGAACGTTCGGGTTATTTTCTTTCTTTGGCCACGCGCCGGTTACTGCGGCGGTGATGATTCTTTTGTTTTTCAAATCTGACATTTTTCTGTCTCCTTTCAAATTTATTTGCAAACGCTCGCACTTGTGTCCGCAAGCGTTTTACTTGCCATTTGTGTTATTTTCCGTAAAGCATACGGATGAGGTATGTGTTGAGGTCTTCGTTTGTCTTTTGGATTTCCTCGTCTGTCCACTTCTGGAAGCCCTCGTGGGTCTTGAATCCAAGCTTGCCCTCGTTTTTCAGTTTTACAAGCAGCGGCGACGGCTCGTGGCTGTCTTCGATGTACTGAAGCACGTATTCGTGAATGTTGTAGGTAAGGTCAAGTCCAACCATGTCGGCGTTCTCCATTGCCGAAAGCTGCGGAAGTCTGAGACCGAAGGAGTTCTTGATGGCGGTGTCAACGGTAGCCGCATCCGCGATTCCGTGTTCCACGATGGAGATTGCCTCTCTCCAAAGAGCGTGCTGCAGACGGTTTGCGATGAAGCCCGGTACGTCCTTGTTGCAAAGGCAAGGCTTCTTGCCGATCTTTGTCATGAAATCCATGACTGCCTCGGCAGTCTCGTCTGTTGTCGCGTCGGTTTTAACCACCTCTACCAGCGGAATCAGGTGTCCCGGATTCCAGAAGTGTGTGCCGCAGAAACGCTCGCGATGCTTGAGGTCGCGGCTGATTTCCGTCGGGCTCATAACCGATGTGTTGGTGCAGAAGATACAATCCGGTCTGCAGCGAGCTTCCAGTTTTGCGAAGGTCTCACGCTTCAGATCCATGTTCTCGAATACCGCTTCGATCACAAGGTCTGCGTTCTTGATGCCCTCGCTGTCGATATCCGTAGTAAAGTGGATTCTGGAAAGTCTCTCCGCAAGTTCCTCTTCGCTTACGATTCCTTTTTCGACCAGCTGTTTTGTGCTTTGTTTGATGCCTGCCGGCACATCCACTTCGTTGATGTCGTAAATGGTAATATCATAGTCCTTTACGGAGGAAACCACGAAAGCAATGTTCTTGCCCATCAGTCCTCCGCCCATAATAAGTACGTTTTTAATGTTTGCCATGATTTCACGTCCTTTCCGTTACGTATATATCTATATTGTGATGCATCTTTTACATTTTTATATATAGGCAAAAGTCGTGCCAAAATTTTGACTTGCGGCAAAAGTGTGCATTTTTCAATTCTTTTGTGAAGTTTTTATGAATTTTGGCACCCGCGACATAGGTTGCAAAATAACAACGCGTTGCAATTTTGAGACGCAAGATGTCTCGATTTCGCAACGCGTTTTCTTTCCGGTACTTATATCTATTTTGCATTCCCATGCATTCCTATGCATTCTTTCCCCAAAGTCATTTTCTGCCTACTTTTCGCTATGGAGCTTGCGATAAAGGACGCTGCGGTGGATACCCAGCTTTTTGGCTGCCTCTCCGACGCGGCCGCCGCACTCGTGAAGGGTTTTCTCTATGAGCCAGCGCTCCGCCGCCGCCGAAAAGCTCTTTAGATCCCTCATTTCACCCGTCTGTGCGAATTCTGCCGTTTCGCTGTCCTCATTGCCATATCTTGCGGTAGGCGTCGGCGTAAAGATGAGCTGATTGTCCCGGCTGATCACGAAGATTCTTTCCATTACATTTCGCAGCTCTCGGATGTTGCCCGGCCAGCGATGTTTGAGCATGGTTTCTATGGTTACCGGCGCCAGAGTCTTGTCTGCGTCGTATTTTTCGTTGAGTATATGCAAGAAATTTTCTGCCAGCGGAATGATGTCTTCCTTTCGCTCTCTAAGCGGCGGCAGCTGAATTACAAAAACGCTCAGGCGGTAGTACAAATCCTCACGGAAAGTTTTTTCTTCTATCTTATTTTTTAGGTTAACGTTGGTGGCGCAGATAATTCTTACATCTATCGGGATGTTCTTGACTCCGCCGACCCTGCGGATTTCGTTGTTCTCCAGCGCCCGTAAGAGTTTCGATTGAAGCGCAAGCGGCATATCTCCGATTTCGTCCAGAAAGATAGTCCCACCGGAGGCTGCCTCGAAAAGTCCGATTTTGCCCTTGCTCAGAGCTCCGGTAAATGCTCCTGCCTCGTAGCCGAAAAGCTCAGATTCCAGAAGCTGCTCCGGAATCGCCGCACAGTTTATGCTGATAAACGCCTTGTCCTGTCGCAGGGAATTATCGTGTATGAACCGTGCCATAACGTCCTTGCCCGTGCCGCTTTCGCCGAGGATCACGACGTTGCTGTCCGTAGGGGCGATGGCCTGTATGGTCTGCATGACATTCTGCATGGCGGGGCTGTTTGCGATGATCCTGCTGTGCCCCTTTAGCCTCAAATGGTCGAGTTCTCGCTTCATTCGCGCCATCTGCGCACGTTCTTTTGCGATGATTTCTTCCCATTCCTTGTTGTGCTCCATGCTCATGTTGGTGGTTACAACCATTTCCACTTCGCCGTTTTTGCCGATAATCGGAATGCTGTGGGAGATGCTTGAGTTCTTTGTCCTGTAAGTGAGGGCAGAAACCGCATCTGTCTTTGTCTGGATCGCCGTAATCGAGGTAGATTTGTCATAAACCCCCTCTGCCACCAGCTCCTTGACATTTTTGTACATCAACTGCTCTCTTGGCAGTCCGATTCGCTTTGCGCCAACCTCGTTTACATAGATGACATTCCCCTCGCCATCGGTGATGAAAATTGATTCCTTATAGTATTCATCAAGGGCCGCCAAGATTTCTTCTGCCGTAAAAACTCTGTTCATGCTCGTCCTCCCGTTTTATCTATCTACATTATAATTGCTTTTGCGCCGCGAGACAATCTTTTTCTTTGGCTATGGTTTTTCGCCGTGGGTTTTTCATCAGCAAAAATCTATGACTTATAAATTTTTGAAGCTCGGAGTTTTCTCCGGGTTTCTTTATTATTTCTTTATTATCCTTATTATCTGAAAGAGACCCGCAAGAAATCTCTTGAATTTGCGAGGCGGGCGGTCTATAATTAGCTTGTTCGTAAGACACCAGAACGAAAACGAAGTGCAAAAGGACAAAAGGAGATGTGAGTAAAATGTATAAGGAAGCATTAAGACCGGTTTGGGCGGAAATCAACCTTTCAAACCTGGATTACAACATTAAACAGATTAAGAATAAAATCGGCCAAAGAGAAATGATCGGCGTTATCAAAGCCGACGCTTACGGTCACGGCAGCGTAAAGGTTGCCGAGATACTCAGAGCAAACGGCTGCAAAACCTTTGCAATCGCAACCCTGCAGGAGGCAGTAACCCTACGGGAAGCCGGCGCAAAGGAAGAAATCATCATGCTGGGCCTCACTCCGGATATGTACGCAGATACCATCGT
>CAVGEP010000010.1:7098-19729 GCA_963628105.1 Alistipes communis | reverse complement strand
ATTGTGTATCTCCGTGTTTTCAGTGTTTCTCAGGGTTTCTCCATGTTTCTCAGTGTTTGTCAGTGTTTCTCAGGGTTTCTCCGCGTTTCTCAGTGTTTCTCCGCATTTCTACCGCTTGGAAGAGTTTTTTCTATGCATTGCGCTAAGGCTATGCCTTGTGTCCTCCGATTTGCGCATTGCGCTCCTTGGCAGTTGCGCCTTCTTCGAGGTTAAATCCCTTTAGGATCGCATTCTTTCCGAATTTTTTCTTTATGTTTAGCATGGTCTCCTGCATGACTTTTTCCCGCTCCGACTCGGCCTCGTCCTCCGCCCTTTGCTTGTCCCTGGCCTCGTAATCGGTGAAAAAGTCGAGCTGCTCGTACTCCACAGCCTTCTCCGCTGTATTTTCCGGTTTCAGGCGGTTTGCGCCTATGGTTATCCTGCGTATCAGCAAGTCTTTGTCTGTAATCCTGTCGTAGAGTGCCATGGCGGCCTCGACTATCCTCGCCGTTGAAGATGTGTGCTCTTCGAGATTTGCGCTGCCGTGTGCGGGCTTAGGAATTCGTCTCCCATAAAAGTCTTTTTTCACCTCTCCTGCGTATTTTTTCCGGGGATCCGCCGCATCCTCCAGGTTCTCGATATCATATCCGATTGTGAGCGTGATCTGATCGGTGAGGAGTCCCTTATCCACGAGGTCCAGCACCATCAGGTCGGTCATTTCACGGACTATGAGCCTCGCCTTTTGGAAATCATATGGACATTGCAGCACCTGTCCGCTGCTGATGCTTCTTGTCTCAGGCCGGTAGGACTTTATATCCCTCATGGTGCATGGCTCGTATCCCCAGGCGTGGTCAATCAGCAGCTCCGCATTTATGCCAAAAAGCTTATATAGGAGCTCCTCGCTATAGAACTGGCCGGGTTTGCCCAGGGAGCATCTTGCGACATCCCCCATGGTATAAATTCCGTATTGCGCAAGTTTCTTCGCATATCCCTTGCCCACGCGCCAAAAGTCCGTGATAGGCCTATGAGTCCAAAGCTGCCTGCGGTAGCTCATCTCGTCCAGCTGCGCAATCCGCACTCCGTCAGCGTCCGCATCGGTATGCTTGGCGACGATATCCATGGCGATCTTGCAAAGATAAAGATTCGTTCCTATCCCGGCCGTGGCCGTGATTCCGGTGGCCGCAAGGACATCTCGGATCATCCTCATGGCCAGCTCATGCGCTGTCATATTGTAGATTTTAAGGTAGTTCGTGGCATCTATGAAAACCTCGTCGATCGAGTAGCTATGGATATCCTCCGGGGCAACGTATTTTAGATATATATCATAAATTTGCGTGCTGACCTCGACATACCGGGCCATTCTGGGTCTTGCGACTATGTAGTCGATGGCAAGGCATGGATTTTCGCGGAGCTTTTCGCTGTCGTTTGAGGTTCCCGTGAAGCCCTTGCCCGGTGCCTTCAGCCTGCGCAGGTTATTCGCTTCGCCGACCTTTTGGATAACCTCAAAGAGCCTTGCTCTTCCGGGAATCCCGTAGCTTTTGAGAGACGGTGTGACAGCAAGGCAAATTGTTTTTTCGGTTCTGCTCTCGTCCGCTACAACCAGATTTGTGGTCAGCGGGTCGCGCTTTCGATCCACGCATTCTACCGATGCGAAGAACGATTTGAGATCAATTGCGATATAGCTTTTTGCCATTTTCGTTTCCTTTCAAGTTGGCGAGGAACGGAGCGTACATGAAGTACGTGAGTACCGCAGAGCGCCGCAGCGAGCACAGCCGCAGGCGACTTTAACAAGCAACACCTATACGCAGAATTTTTCGCTTCTTCAAAGGCTCCGAGGACATAAATTGCTCGGGCGCTTTGTCCTCGGGGCCTGCAAGCCTTCCTCCCCTGCGGAATCGCGCTGCCGCAATTTTGTCTCTACGCCTTCTAAGTAATTTCTAAAATGCGCAGGAAAAATCGTCTGTGGCTAGGCGGCAAGGTGCGAGCGAGCGGAGCATACTTTGGCGTATGTGAGCATCGCGAGACGCCGTAGCCAACAACGCCACGGGCGATTTTAACAAGCATTTAGAATATGCTCAGCACCAGCGGCACCAGCACCGGCACCAAAAAGCTCATTATCACGCCGGTTATAAATCCATAAGTTACGGCCTTGCCCTTGGTCTCTTTGTTTATAACGGGCAGGCAAACGTCCATGGACGGCGCTCCCGCCATGCATGCGCCCTCGATATATCCGACTTTGGCAGCAACGATAGGCAGGATCAAAATGCTGGTAATTTCGCGCAGGACATTATGCAGGAACGAAACTGCGGATGCCTGAATGAGTCCTGCCTCCATGATGATCCCGGGAGCAAGCGAGTACCAGCCAAAGCCCGCGCCAACCGCCAGAGACTCTCTGAGGGAGAGCCCAAACAGGGGTCCCGATACGGCGGCTCCTATGAACGTACCTATGATTGTAGCCGCCGGGAAAAGCAAAATCTTAAGTCCCGCCGACTTTAGCATCTTGAATACCTCACCCTGGATTCCAAGGTCAAGACCTACGAAGACCATGAGTAGACACAGCCCCAGCTTGATTCCGAGGCTTGCGGCACTATCGAATGCTTCGATATTGCTTCCATAAATCGGTCTTGCGACAAAATATCCGGCGGCCATGCCGATTATAACAGAGATAAAGATTATTATCGTCATTTTGTTGATGCCGCCCTTTTCTTCTTCGGCCTGCATATCGGCGCAGGACAGGGCTTCTGCCTCGATGCCAGGCGCATTATCTTTGGCGGGGTCAGCCTTTCCTACTACCATGGCTTCCTTGTTGAAGCCGGCAAGCTTTCTGACGACGAAAAGGCACAGGATAGAAAATATCGCAATGGAAATTGTCATAACCAGAGCCGTAACTCCTATGGTTCCGATATTTTCGATTACCTGCTCGTTGCTTCCCATTCTGGCTCCCATGAGGACAACCAGCGCCACGATTGCCAGGGTTTGAACCTTGCTCGTCCAGCCGAGCTTGCTCTCGTAGGCGCGGACTCTGGTTCCGATAAATCCGCCGAGGGCGATGATGCTTATATACAAAATCATATCAGACATAATTTTTTTCTCCTATCGGTTTCTTATTCAAAATATCTCGGTTTTTTTAGTTTGCATATATGGTCCTTGCAGTTTTCGCACTTGAGGATGTCATTTGACCCCTCCCAAAACTGCTCCGGGCGCTTTATCAATGTAATCTCCCACCTGAGCATTAGAAGAATGCCGGTAAAAAACAGGCTCCAGGAGAAAAAGTTTCGTATGAACAGCAGCGGCGTGAACATCATGAAGTATCCCCAGTTGAAAATTCTGCAGTTGACGCAGCAGCGATTCTTGATGAGGAAGCTTTGGAACGGGCACCAGACTACCACGCATATCATGTCGCACATGTAGTAGAAGACCGACAGCAAGATGAGCTCCCTGGCTCCGATAATTTTCAGAAGATAGAGTATTCCGAAGATCGCGTTGAGGCTCAGCCAAATCAGCAAAACCCTGATGGCCGCCAGATTATTGCGCTGCACATAATGATACATCTCGATTTCTTCGTAGTTTGCCGCGGGTCTGTAATGCCGCGGAAAGCCCTTCTTGCTGCCCATGGTGATCCGGCGGTTTCCGGGGAACATCTGCAGCACCATGCTTACCATCATGATGGCCCACACGATGTCGACCCACCACCTGTCATTGGGTCTGAATATATATGCTGCCAGCGCCGTCAGGAATACCGTGCAGCGAAATATAAGTTTGCCGACATATTCCTTGAACATATCGATTTCTATGATCTTTTTCATCTTCTCACTTCCTCAATAATCGGACGAATTCTCTGCCTGTCAATCAAATTGCAGCCCTGCTCCATATACGAAAGCATCCTCCTGTCATTGTCCGTAACATCCTTTGCCTGCTTGTCCGAGAGCATTTTGCGCGCCAGCTTCATTATCATCTTGTCTGCGCCCTTGAGAAGCTCCGGATGATACTCCCCGGGCAGGAAAAAACAAGGGAGCTGTCTCATGTATTTCTTGGGAAAATTGATATCCCTAAGCTGTTTTCGCGCCTCAGGGTCTTCCGAATTTATGCCTACGGCAAATATGATTATGCGCTTCTTTCTCACCCCCGAGGACTCAAGCTCCTCTTGGGTGATACTGCCATCCTGGTACATGGACAGGAGACGTAGATCCGATTTTATCCACTTCATAAACCGGTCAAGCTCCTTGATTCCTCCGGCCTGGACACCGCCGCCGTAGATGATATTATCGAAGTCCCGCAGATCGCCTTTTTTCACATTTTCTATGGAAACTGCGCTGCAGCCAAGCTCCTCTGCGATCCATCCGGCATATTTTTGGGTGGCTCCGTATTTGCTTTTGTATATTACGATACTTCTTTCCATTTTGCCTCCAAATCGGCGTCTATAGCTTCACATTCTCCGGGCGCAAAATCGCCGACATCTGTAATTTTAGCATCTCCGACGGCTCTGCCCAAAGCTCCTCCTGTGTCCTGATCATCTTGCCGCTCGGAAGATATATCAAAACCTCATATTCACCCTTGTGACGCCTCAGATTGACCTTGATCTGTTCCAGTGTCATCGTTTGGTCCATGTCATCGGGTATGCGCAATTTGATGATTCCCAGAGGCTCGCGGCGAAGCGGCATTGTCTGCCTTCTTTCGTTTCTTTGTATCCCTCTTTGGGAGAATCCGCGCTCGATTGCCGTTTCGATATCAAGCACCTCGTCCGCAAGAAGCTTCGGCGTCTCGTCTTCCTTGAAATTAAGCGTGCCCTTGATCGCTACAACATTATCATCGCGAATATATTCGGCGCATCTGTCGTAGACATTCGGAAAAATCACTACCTCGGTGATGCCATAGAGGTCCTCAAGGTCCGCGAATGCCATCATCTTGCTCGATTTTGTGATCAAAGTCTTTTTCCCTGTGATCATCCCGCTCATAATGCAGCTCATGCCGTCGTGAACCTGATTTTCGCTGCCATGTCCGGCATGCTGCCCGCTGTCTTCTTGCATGGATTCTGCCACGGCGGCGAGGTCCTCGCTTGTAATAGATGAGACTCTTCTCATCTTGTCCTTATAGGCATTCAGCGGATGTCCCGTCAGATAAACTCCCAGCATTTCCTTTTCCATGGCAAGCTCTATATTCTTCGGGAAAGGGGCAACCTGCGGCAATTTGGTGCCCGCATCTACCGTATTCATCGCCTCGGCCTGTGTTTGGAAAAGGGAAATCTGCCCCTCCAGATTTTTCTTGGAGGAATTCTGTGCCGATTCCACGAGGCCCTCGTAGACCGCTAATTTCGCGGCTCTGTTTCCCTCGAGGCAGTCGCAGGCGCCGGCCTTTATGAGAGACTCGATCGCCCTTTTATTTATCTGCGAAATTTCCAGATTATTTATGAATGTAAAAATGTCCTTCGGCTCACCTTTTTCCCGGCGAGATGTGATGATCGCATCGATTACATTTTCGCCGACATTCTTTATGCCGCGCAGACCGAATCGGATCTTGCCGTCCTCGACATCGAACTTTAGCTTGCTCCTATTTACCGACGGCGGCAGCACCTCTATGCCCATGTCCTGGCAGTTTCTGATATATCTTGCTATCATCTTCGGATCGCTCATTACCGATGTCATCAGCGATGCCATGAATTCAACGGGATAATGCTTTTTTAGATATCCTGTCTCGTAGGCGACCACAGCATAGGCCGCGGCATGAGATTTGTTGAAGGCATACTGAGCGAAGCTTTCCATGTCATCGAATATTGCCTCCGCCGCTTGCCTGCTGATACCATTTCGGATGCAGCCCGGGATTTCGATGTTTCCGTCATCATCAAGCTTGCCGTCGATGAAATACTCCTTTTCCTTTAGCATTACGTCTTTTTTCTTTTTTGACATTGCACGCCTAACGAGGTCGGAGCGTCCGTAGCTGTATCCTCCGAGGTCTCGCACGATTTGCATAACCTGCTCCTGATAGACAAGGCAGCCGTAGGTTACATCCAGAATCGGTGCGAGGGAGTTGTCAACATATTTTATTCCTTGTGGATTTTTTTTATTTTCAATATATTTTGGGATCGAATCCATAGGACCCGGTCTATAAAGGGAAATTCCTGCGACAACATCCTCAAAGCATGTCGGCCTCAGGTTCTTCATGAACTGAGTCATCCCGCTGCTTTCGAGCTGAAAAACTCCGCTCGTATTTCCGGAGGATATCATCTCGTAGACCTCGGGGTCATCATATCCCATCTTCGAGAAGTCAATCTCATCGCCGTGATTGCGTTTTATAAGCTCCAGCGCGTCGCGAATTACGGTCAGGTTTCGGAGGCCGAGGAAATCCATCTTCAGGAGTCCCAGCTCCTCGATGGTCGTCATCGTAAACTGAGTCGCCGGCCCTTTTTCCGAAAGATAAAGCGGCACATATTCGTCAATTGGCGCCTTGGATATTACAACTCCAGCCGCGTGGGTAGATGCGTGCCTCGGCATTCCCTCGATGGCCTTTGCCATGTCGATTACTTCGCGGGTTTCTTCGTCCGTCTCGTACAAATTCTTAAGGTCGGGGCTACTCACAAGCGCCTTGTCGATGGTCATTCCGAGGTCGAATGGAATCGCCTTTGCGATCTGGTCCGTCTTTGCGTAGCTCACAGAAAGCGCCCTGCCGACATCCCTGACGGCCTGTTTGGCCTTCATCGTTCCGAATGTGATGATCTGCGAAACCCTGCTTTCGCCATATTTTCGGCTCACATAATCTATGACCTCCTGGCGGCGCTCGTAGCAGAAATCTATATCAATATCCGGCATGCTCACTCGCTCCGGATTAAGAAATCTTTCGAAAATCAAATTATAACGTATAGGGTCGATATCCGTTATCTTCAGGCAATATGCGACGATAGACCCCGCGGCGGAGCCTCTGCCGGGTCCTACCATAATGCCGTTTTGCTTCGCATAGTTGATAAAATCCCATACGATCAGGAAATATTCCACATATCCCATGCTCTCTATCGTCCCAAGCTCGTAGTTCAGCCTCTCCGCAAGTTCCTTCGGTGTATGCGCAGCTGAGTATTCCGTGCCGTCCGCATAGCGGGCCGCATCTGCGTCTCCGAATTTTCCCTCTTCAAAAACAACTCCGAAGCGATCATAAATCCCCGCATAGCAAAGCTCCCGCAGATATTCCGTGCTTGTCTTTCCCTCCGGAGGTCTAAATTCAGGCAAATGATATTCTCCGAAGCGAAAGTCGTAATTGCACCGGCTTGCTATGACATTCGTATTGTCGCAAGCCTCCGGACAGTATGCGAAGATCTTGCGCATCTCATCCTCGCTCTTTAGATAGAACTCGTCGTTAGGAAAACGCATCCTCTTCTCATCATCCAGGGTCGTTGCCGTCTGTATCGCCAAAAGCACATCGTGAGCCTTCGCATCCTCTTTTCTTACATAGTGGGCGTCGTTAGTTGCAACCAGCGGGATCCCGAGCTCCTCTGAGAGTCTCTTCATGTCCGGCAGTATCGCCCGCTCCTCTTCAAGGCCCTGGTCCTGCAGCTCGAGATAGAAGTTCCCCTCGCCGAAGATCGCAAGAAGCGCCTCTGCCTCGCGGCGGGCGCCGTCATAATCTCTTGCAAGCAGCCTGTGCTGGATTTCTCCCGCAAGACAGCCCGAAAGCGCAATCAGCCCCTCGCTGTGCGCTCTCAAAACTTCCTTGTCGATTCGTGGTTTGTAATAATATCCGTGGATAAATCCTTCCGATACGATTTTGATGAGGTTCTTGTACCCGGCCTCATTTTTGACAAGCAGTATCAGATGCCCCTGTCTCTTGTCCTTGTCCGCATCCTTGTCGGTCATTTTGCGCGCAGCAGTATAGACCTCACAGCCGATAATCGGATGGATGCCCTGCTTTTTGCATTCTTTGTAGAAATCGACTACGCCGAACATCACGCCGTGGTCGGTTATGGCAAGGCTGTCCATGCCAAGCTCCTTGGCGCGGGCCACCACGTCCTTTATCCTTGCCGCTCCGTCCAGCAGGCTGTATTCCGTATGTACGTGCAAATGCGTGAATGCCATGGATTTCCTTTCTATGCCTCTATGTGTCTATGTTTTCTTCTTTATATATTTTATATACTTTTCTTTTCTATGATTTTGTTTTGTCTATGCCTTTTGTGCCTTAGCCGGTATTTTTAGGCTTTGCAGCTCTTTACGGTGCTATACAATCCGTAAATTTTCTTGCCGTTTACCGTCTTGTAGGCGCGTACCTTTACATAATAGGTCTTGCCCTTTTTTAGCCCCGTAATGGTCTTGCTTGTGGCAGAGCTACTCGATACCGTAACCTTCTTGACATTTTTCTTGAAATTCTTGTCTGTAGCGCAGATTATCTGATATCCCGAGGCCGAGGCGGTCTTGCCGCTCTTTATGGTCACATAATCCGTTGCGATTGCCGCCTTCTTCCATGTCAGCTTGATCTTGCCGCTTGCACTCTTCACTGCCTTGCTCAGGCTCGTCTGCGCGGGCACCGATTTGTAGAAGAATGCCAGAGCGTAATACGCCTGCTCGGTTGCCATCTGGTTGTATGTCGGCTCATATCCGTCGCTTGCCTTATTCACGTGGCGGAATCCGCATATGGTCTCGCCCGTATTCTTGTCAGTTTCTTCTGTATAAAAGCTCATCAGGGCATCCAGCACGCTGTTACCGTTCTTGATGAAGCGCGAGTCCGTATTCGGGTTTACACCGCAGGCAAGGAGCCCGCAGATTGCCTGGGAGCAGCTCTCGGAGTTAGATGTTCCCCAGCTCTGGAATCCGCCGTCATCCTGCTGCGCGTCCGAAAGATAGGCGATCGCCTTGTCCACAGCCGTCTTTACCTTCTTCTGAGACATATATGGCCCGAGCGCGATCATTGCCATTCCCGTCATGTCCACATCAGAGACGGCATTGTATCCGGTGGAGCCTTCTTCTCTTGGCTGGACATTCCAGCCTCCGTCATCGAACTGGTTTGCCAGGATATAATCGATCATCTTTTGGCGGGTGTTCTGCCTGTCTGTTTCCTCAGCGTCAAGTGTTCCGTAGGCGTAGGAGTCCGTTCTCTTTGGTATATCATAATCTCCCGAGTCAAGGGCAATCAGCGCCCAGATCGGCCCGTTCATCCCCTGCCACTTCACATTCACGAAGTCCGCGAGAGGTGCGGTCAGATCGTACCCTTCAAATTTCGATGCATCAATCCCTTCAGCACTCAGTGCAACGATAACCCTCGAATAATCCGTAAATTTTTTGTCGTGCAAGATTCCCGTCGTGCCGCGGAAGCCTTCTTTTAAGGCATCCAGCACGCTCTGTTTATAGGATGCAAGATATTTGTCGCTGATCTTATATCCGGCGTGGCCGAATCCGTAGATGAGCCACTCGCCGCCAATGGAGCCATAGCTTGCAACGCCCTCATCATTATCGGTTCCGTCTGCATTCTGCGTGATCTCATTATACAAATAGTCTCCGCATTTTTCAAATGCCGCCTTGGTCTTGCTGTAGGATGCCGCCTGTGCAAATCCGGTGCTCCCGAAAACCATCGTGAAGCTGACTGCCAGCATAAGCAGCATACTCAAAATTTTCTTTGATCCTTTTCTCATTTCTCAAATTCCTCCTTTTTTACATCCATTCGTCTGCTCCGACATCGGTGCCCAGACCCTCGCAGGTATAACACCATACTATTACATCCCCATCGTGCAGATAGTATGATGAGCAGCCGTAGTTTGGAAACCAGTCGTTAACCTTGTACATCCAGCCGCTCTGCGGGCCGCCATCAAATTCGTATAAATAGTTGATCCCCTCTATATAATACGAAGCATAAATCGGCGTATAGCTGAATTCCAGCTGAATATCGTTGTTGCGGCAAAGCGTGTTGAGTGCATCGAAGACGGTATTGTCCGTCGTTCCCTTATATGTCGTCTTCTCCAAAATCACGCCATCCTCCGGGATATAGTCGCGAATCGACTCATTTTCCAGCTTGCTCATGTCGCTTGAGAGAGTATCGCAGCGAATCTCCAGGGTTACAGTCACAGGCTCCGCCTTCTCGGGCTTGAGGGCGACATTTCCGCCGTTGGATGCGGTAAAATCATCACTATTGTCTACCTTTATATCTTCCGAGGAGAGATTTTCCTTTTCTTTCTCTGTAAATTTCAGGTCGGAAGCCGATTTTGTCTCCTTGCTGCCGGAAGACGTTTTATCTTGACCTTTCTTGTCCGTCTTATCCGCGTCCTCGTCGTCAGAGCCGGATTTTTCCTTGTCAGTCTCGTCAGCATCAGTATTTTCGTCTTTTGCGTCCTTGTCATATACATCTTCGCCGGTACCGATTACGGTATTCCCCTGTCCGTCCGTAAGCGTGGCGTCCCTATTCTCGATGCTCAAGCCTGCAATCGTTGAAATTGCAATGACGCATACGAGTGCAATCAATGCGTATTTTCGGGCGCGCTTCTTTTTCATTTTTTTTAGCAAATCGTTATTTTCCAAAATAATCCCCCTATGTGTCTTTCAGATATTTTTTGATATTTTACAAATATCTCAAGTGTCCAAATTATATTTTAGCATATTTTTAGCAAATATTGAAGCCTCGCCTAATATATTTCTTTGATCTGGCCGGTCTTGAATGCTTCGACCAGATCGTTCAGATCGAGGATTCTGTCCGCAAAATCCTTGCCCTGGTCGGTATCTGCTATCAGCAGCCTTTTTGGCATGATTTCTACGGTTCTCATTACCGGCGATGTGAATACCTGTGTTCCGTCCGGCTGGAGCGGGCTGTATGGCTTGTGCTCGGCAAGCGCCATGAAGCGCGAATTGAAGATAAAGGTATATCCTGCGATTCCCGTCTGCTTCTGGTATGCCTTCGAAATTCCTCCGTCAATTACGTACAAAAGTCCGCCTCCCTTGATGGCAGACTCCCCGTCCTTGATCTTTACCGGTACGTGTCCGTTGAGGATCTTTGCGGTCTTCTTGTCGAGTCCGAATTCCTCGATGATCTTCTCGCAGAATGATTTTTCCTTTATGTATGTGTAATATGGCTTGGTATATTCCTTGTGTGTCGTCTTGTCGGCGATAAAAAGGCGTTCGAAGGTTGTCATCTTCGCCTTGCCAAAGAGCGGCGAGTTGCTTCCGAGCCACAGATACCACATTATATCTCCGGATCTTCCGATTTCTCCCGCCTTGTTCGGTTCGAAATATGCCTTGCGTACCTCGTCATCCAGGTAGTCCATGAGAGCCTTGCCGGAGAGCCTTACGCCGTTGAGCTCGACCTCTTCGAAATTACCATTCTCGTCCGTCGGAATGCAGCCGTGGTAGAGAAGATTGCCATTTACTCTCGTATAGAGGGCCCCATGGCTATAGAGGAATTTTATATGCTTTTGCAATTTTTCCGAGTTGAGGAAGGATGCCTCCAGAGATTTGAGCATGTCCTTTTCCTCCGGGGTCAGCTCGTAAGGGTTCTTAGGGTCGAGCGTCGGGAAATTCGTGTCCCGAAGCGGCCAGGTCTTGCCCTCGATTTCGACGGTTCCCCTCGCAAGGTCTATCTTGTCGAGGAGCAGCCTTTTTTCCATCTTATATTCGGGATGTGCCTTGATTCGCTGCCCTTCGACCTTGAACTGGCAAATTGCGATTGCCTTGTGCATTCTTGCCGCAAGGTCCTCGTCTACCGGGTCGAATTTGTTTCTGTCCAGAATATGCGGGCGGAAAAACTCGCAAGGGTCGTTTCCGTATACTCGCGCCGCAAAGGTTGCAAGCGGCCTCAGGTTGATGCCGTATCCCACCTCCAGCATATCGAAATTGTTGTAGCTGATGTTCATTCTCAGCAGGTTCGTCATGCAGGCCCAGTTTCCGATGGCAGCTCCCATCCAAACGATGTCGTGGTTTCCCCACTGAAAATCCACATCGTGATATTCCATGAGGAAGTCCATGATCTCGTCCGGGTGCGCTCCCCTGTCGAAGATGTCTCCTATGATATGAAGTTTGTCAACCGCCAGGCTGCTGATGGTCTCCGTAAGCCGAATGATGTATTTCTCGGCGATCCCGCATTCTACTACCGAGCTTATGATCTGCTCATAGTAGTGGGATTTGTTTTCTTCGTCATCCGCGTGCAGGAGCTCGTCGATGCTATAATCCATGTACTTCGGAAGCCGTGCGCGAACTCTGGACCTGGTATATTTTGTAGAAACGGATTTGCATATCGTGATTAGGCGATATATGGCTGTTTCGCACCATTTGTCGAAATCTTGCTCGCTTTTTTTGCGGCGTGCGATCTCCGCCTCCGCGTTGTAGACGAGTGCTGCCAGGTCATCGCGCTCTTTTTCGCTGAGGTAGCCAAAATGCTCATCTATCTTCGCCTTGATGGTTCCCGATGCGCTTTTTAGCATGTGTATGAACGCTTCGTGTTCCCCGTGGAGGTCACTGAGGAAATATTCCGTACCCTTGGGCAGCGCCAGTATCGCCTTGAGATTGATTATTTCGGCGGATGCCGCCATGATGTTCGGATAATCCTTGGATAATCTACGTAAATATTTTAAGTCTGCCATTCCGTTTCCTTTCGTATGAACGCTTAATTTTTCTCTACCTTTAATAATACAATGAGGCCGCTCCGAAATCAAGGAAAATCTAGCGCTCTCCCGTGCAAAAAAGGCGGAGCATAATGC
>CAVGEP010000010.1:0-7088 GCA_963628105.1 Alistipes communis | reverse complement strand
GCATAATGCTCCGCCTCGCATGCGTAAATTAAATTTTTGTAATGGTTGCTCCGATCTTTTCGAATTTTTCGATAAATTTCTCGTATCCTCTCTCGATGTGATAAATTTCGGAGATTTGTGTCTCTCCCTCGGCAACCAGCCCCGCCAAAACCAGCGCAGCTCCCGCACGAAGATCCGTAGCCATGACTTCGCAGCCGCGAAGTTTCGCATTCCCGCGGATTATCGCCTTGTTACCCATCGCCTCGATGCTCGCTCCCATCTTGTTGAGCTGTGCAACATGCATGAACCTGTTTTCGAACACGGTTTCGATCACGGTACTCTTGCCCTCTACCGTCGCAAGATAAGTCATGAACGGCGATTGGATGTCCGTAGGAAAGCCCGGATAAGGAAGGGTTTTGATATCGGTGGCCATTTGGGGACCCAAATCTCCCCGCACGATCATGTCATCATCTCCGACCTCTATGCGTACCCCGCACTCGCGGAGCTTTGCTATGATAGGCTTAAGGTGCGCCGGAACCACATTTGCGATCCTGAGTGCGCCGTGGGTAATCGCCGCGGCAAGCATGAATGTACCTGCCTCAATTCTGTCGGGAATGACCGTATGCTTTGCACCGTGCAAGGCTTCGACTCCTTCGATCTTGATAGTATCCGTGCCTGCGCCCTTGATCTTAGCTCCCATCTTGTTTAGGAAGTTGGCAAGGTCAACGATTTCCGGCTCCTCGGCCGCATTCTCTATATATGTAGCTCCCTGGGCGAGCACGGCCGCCATCATGATGTTTTCGGTGGCCCCCACGCTGGGAAAGTCCAGATAGATCGTGTCTCCGATAAGACCCTGAGGTCCTGCTATCGCCTCGACATATCCCTCGTCATCATTTACATTTATGACAGCACCCAGCGCCTCCAGACCCTTGAGGTGCAGGTCTATCGGCCTTGCACCGATAGCACAGCCTCCCGGCAGGGGGATTTTTGCTCGTCCCTTACGCGCAAGAAGCGGCCCCATTATGAGAATTGAGGCACGCATCTTGTTTACAAGTTCAAATTTTGCTTCCGTAGATGTAATATCTTTGGTTTCAATGGCCAAAATATTTTCTTCCAGCTCGGTAATTTTTGCCCCGTGCGAGATCAGTATTTCCTTCATAAATGCCACATCCCGGAGCATCGGCACGTCTCTGATGATGCACTCCTGCTCAGCAAGCAGCGCTGCCGCCATCAGCGGCAGAACGGCATTTTTCGCGCCGCTGACAAATACCTCGCCTCTCAGAGGCCCGCTTTGTTTTACGACATATTTAGCCAATTCTATCCTCCGATGCTTAGAGCTTCTTTAACTCTTGCAGGCAGGATTGGCAGATCTTTTTGCCTTTGATGTCCATAACGTCTCTGGCATCTCCGCAGAAGATACAAGACGGGTTGTACTTTCTGAGCATGATGTAATCTCCGTCTACGTATACTTCGAGTGAGTCGTCTGTCTTGATGTCAAAAGTTCTTCTGAGTTCTACCGGAATAACTACTCTTCCCAATGGGTCTACCGGTCTTACGATTCCTGTTGCTTTCATTTTTTACCTCCAAATTAAAAATCAATTTTGCTGTAACTTATCATTTTCTTTTGGTTTTTTGCTCTTGTGAGCCTTTGCATCTTGTGGCGTGGTATCGGCTTTTTTCTTTCTGCGAAGCAGTCCCAAGAAAGACGAACCCGCACCGATTGCGTGCGTTGCTGCTGCAATGTTGCTCTTGCTGCTCCTCATAACATTCACTGCCTGTCCTACAGCACCGCCTATGCCCTCCATGATGCCATCTACCTGTTCTGCTCGTTCTGAGGCAATCTGTGTTATCTTTTTGGCGTCATCCAAGACTCCATCCAGCTTCGCAAGGCTTGCGATCGTTTTCCTAACCAATGCAATGATGTAAATAAGTAGTACAATTACCAGAATAGCAATTATCATAAGCAGCACTTCTCTTGGTGTCATCATTATTGTCATCTTATCTCCTCAAATGCCTCCTTTGCATAAAAACAGGTTTTTTCCCTGGCCTTATTATACCCCAGTATTGGAAATAATTGCAACATCTTTTTTGAAATTTTTCACATTTTTTTATAATCAATGAGGTAAACCCTTTTATGAAAAATTATTCTTGTATTTCCAACCGCTGACATTTTAGATGCCCTGTTCGTAGCATTCTCTCAGCTCCTTTGTATAATTTCCGTCCCGGTCATAAACGAAAAGGGGATCCAGAACCTTGAGCTGCTTGCCGCCGCCCTTCACGCAGCGCACGAGGATTATGTTCGCAGCCTTGCCACTCTTTGGGCTGACGAAGCGCATTTCCTTGGGCTCGAGCCTGTACTGACGAGCAAAGCAGCAGATATCCGCAAGCCTTGAGGGCCTGTGGACCAGAAAAAATTCTCCGCCTTCTCGCAGTAGTGCGCTCGCGCAGGCGAAGAAGTCTTCGAGCCCGGCGCTTGTTTCGTGCCTTGCTATGCTCTTTGCGGTGTTCGCGCATTTCAGCCCGCCTGCGCCCTGCATATAGGGCGGGTTGCAGGTCACGATGTCGATCTTTGCCTTGAATTCTCTGAGAATATCGCAGTGGGCACTCTTTGCATCTCCCGGAAAAAACCTGACCCTGTCCTCGAGGCCGTTGAGCCTAGCATTTCGCAGGGCTCTTTTGTATGAGGCTTCTTGTATTTCGAGTCCTCCTATAAAGTCCGCCTTTGTCTTTGCGGAAAGAATCAGCGGGATTATGCCGGTTCCCGTGCCTAGGTCTATGATGTTTTGGGGGCGGCATCCGGCATGTCTTGCCGCAAAATCGGCCAGAATCACCGCATCCACTCCGTAGCAAAATTCCTCCGGGTCCTGCACGAGCTGCAATCCTCCGAACCCGATGTTATCAACTCTCTCAGCCATCTTTTAGTCCTTGATGAGTTCTTCCATTTCTTTGACGGTCTCCGCATCCAATCCGTCGAAGATATTATTATTTTCTTTGCGATTTTTGTCCTTGCGACGCTCGATTCTTTTGATTTCTTCTTTTTTGTATGTATAAATATCGGGCGTGAGCTTTTCGCCTTCTTCGGAATTCTTGTCTTTTTCCATGATAAGACGCACCCTAACCTTGCCCTCCAGAAGGTTGGAATCCACCACGCGGCCCATTCCATCCGGGGTCTTGATCTTCTCTCCTGGGTCCGGCATCCCGCGGCGCAGCTGCGTATAAATATCATTTTCGTACTTGAGGCAGCACATGAGCCTGCCGCAGATCCCCGAGATCTTTGCGGGATTGAGAGAAAGGCCCTGAGCCTTTGCCATCTTGATGGACACCGGCTCAAAATCCGCAAGCCAGCTATGGCAGCAAAGAGCTCTGCCGCAGCTTCCGATTCCGCCCATCATCTTCGCCTCGTCTCGAACGCCTATCTGACGCAGCTCGATTCTCATTCTGAATACGGCCGCCAAATCCTTTACGAGCTCGCGGAAGTCAACTCGTCCGTCCGCCGTGAAGTAGAAGATTACCTTGCTGTTGTCAAAGGTATATTCAACATCCACCAGCTTCATGCCAAGACCGCGCTTGTCGATCTTTTCCTGGCAAAGCTGCATGGCCCTTTCCTTCTTTTTTTGGTTTTCCTTGTGTATTTTGCGGTCGTTTTCGTCAGCAATTCGCACGATCTTCTTTAGCGGTGACACGATCTGGTGTTCGCAGACCTCTGTCGTCTCCATGGCAACCTTGCCGAATTCCATTCCTCTCGCCGTTTCGACGATTACATTATCGCCCGGTCTCAGCTCAAATCCCTCCGGGTCAAAGTAGTATACCTTGCCGGCGGCCTTGAATCTGACTCCTGTAACCTTAACCATATATTCCTCCAATTTTTATTATCATATTTTTGAGAGCATAATTATAATTCACATTTGCGAGCAGATCGCGCCTTGCCTGTTCAATAATTTCGATATATGAGAAAAGCGCCTCGCGCCTGACCAAATTCCCTCGCGTATCGCTGCCCAGGACAAAATTGCGATAGATGATTTCCATCCCGTCCAAAAGTTTGAAGGCGTCCTCTCTGCTCTTGACATTGCTTGCAAGGAGCTTCTTGAGATAAAAAAACTTCTCATTCTGAAGCAGCGCCGCAGCAAGGGCATCTGCCGCCTCATATTTTGACTCCTGCGTCCTAAACCCGCCGAGCTTATACGAAATGCAGCGGGATCTGATCGTTGGAAGCAGATTCTCCTTGTTTTCGCTTAGGATGAGTATTATCGCATTTCCCGGCGGTTCCTCGAGGGTCTTGAGCAGACGATTTTGGGCCCACTTTGTCATGGTGTCCGCGTCGTTGATGATGGCCATATTGCGCTTTCCCTCAGGCCTGGTCTTGAGATTTTCTTGCAGAAGCGAGATGTCCTTGTCCTTGACCGAAAGCCCATCAGCGCGCAGAGTATAAAGGTCTTCTGAATTGTTATGGGCAATCTTGCGGCAGCTTGCACATTCGTCGCAGCCAAGTCCCGGAGCCTGCTTGCAGCAGACCGCCTTCAGAAAATCCCTTGCGAATGCTTCCTTGTCCGTCTGATGGTCAGCCTCTATTATGTATGCGTGAGAGATATTCCCCGAGCGGATTGCCGCAGAAATACGTCCTATTAACTTTTGATCATCCTTCCAATCGCCTAACGACAATATACTTTCCTCCGCCTATCCGATTATTGACTCGAGTTTTTCATAAATTTTGTTTTTGATTTCTTCCACACTTCCCGATGCGTCGATTCCGACTATGCGCTCAGGGTATTTTTTTTCGAGCCGGAGGTATCCCTTGTAGACCTCCATGTGAAAGGCTTCCTTCTCTGCTTCGAGCCTGTCCTGAAGCTCTTCCTTGATTCGGTGCTTACCGACCCTTGGGTCAAGCTTCATGAGAAATGTAATATCAGGCATCATGCTTCCTACGGCGAATCCGTTGATGATGCCAACCGCATCCCCGAGTCCCCTGCCGTAGCCCTGATATGCAAGGCTTGAGTCGATGAACCTATCGCAAATTACTACCTTGCCCGCCTCCAGGGCCGGCCTGATAACCTGAGCGACATCCTGAGCCCGAGCCGCCGCATAGAGCATTGCCTCAGTCATATAATCCATCTCTTTGTATTGCTTGTCCAGGATGATTTCGCGGATGCGCTCGCCTATTGCGGTGCCTCCCGGCTCTCTGGTAAATACAAAGTCTATGCCTTTTTTTCCTAAAAATTCTTTGATATTCTCGATCTGAGTTGATTTGCCGGACCCGTCGGGTCCCTCGATCGAAATGAAAATTCCTCTGCTCAGCGATTCCATTGGCTGTCCTCTTTCCGTGAAGTAATTTATCTAATCTCGTCTACCAGCTTCTTTATGAAAAAGCAAACCAGCAGTACCAGCGGAATGCAAACCAAAATCGCCAAGCAAATCCTCGCAAATGTCATATCGTCTCCGCCTTTTTTATAATTTTTTATATTTTTCTATACTCCGCACTATTGTACCATATTCCCAGGGCTTTTTGAAGACTTTTGAAAGGAAAAACTAAATTCTGAAGTGAAAAAGAAGTGAAAAGAAAAGATTTCGGGCACGCAAGATTGTCACCATATTGCAAAACCCGCCTTGCGGCGGGCTTTACATTTTATCAGAGCACAATCTTAACTGAACAATATTTTAAAATTATGCAAATGTTTTTTAACTTGTCAGCAGGTCCTACAGTCCCTTAACATTAAGCACCAGGTGAGAGGTTGCAAGCTGCTCAGGGGTAGGGTCGAAATAGACGTAGTTGGTAAGGCCCGTGTAGGTCCATTTGTTCGATTTGCTGTCCCATTTGTTGCTGCTGCCCGGCGTGGTGTCCACGGTTATCCAGCGGCCGTCAACATAGCACTCGTTCCACCAGTGGTCGATGCTTGTGATGCTCTTCTCCGTTGACCAGTTGTTATATCCCCCTGTGCCGAGGCTGATATGGTGACCGTTTACGATTCTGGTCGGGATGTCCTGGGCTCTTGCAAGGGCGCAGACCAAAGCAGCGTAGCCCACGCAGGTGGTGGCAACCTTGCCGCCTTTGCTGTTCTCACTTGTCTTTTTGTTTCTCAGATTATAGAGGTTGCGGTATGGGTCAACATACTGTTTCTTTTTCGTGGAAAAAGCAACATCATCATAGTAATAATTCCCCGCTACATATTCGTAGATCTTCAGGAGCTTGTCGTAGTCCGTTGTTGCGCCTTTGGTGATCTTGTCGGAAACCGTTTTGAAGTATTTCACCTTCTTGGCGGTAACCTTTGCGGTCTTCTTTGTCACCGGGTCCGTGAAGCAGATGCTCTTGACATCGGAAAGATATTTGCTCGTAAATTTGGACGGCGCCTTTTTCTTGTCGGCATTTTTGTCGATTCGCGCGTTCTCGTTCATCACATCATTATATTGCAGAATCGAGAACTGGCCGCCCGTCACGCGAAATGCGCAATTTTTGTAGACTACCGTTCCGCTTACGGAGCCGACTTTTTTTGTGATCATCAGGATATAATCGCCGCTCATAGCGCCTGTCCTCGCATTGGTATTCTGCATGGTATAGGAGAATTTGCTGTATTCGCCCATATCGCTTGGATAAACCCGGGCAATCCATGTGGAGTTTTTGGCACCTACCTTCACCACATTGATATTATATTCGTCAACATTTTTTACCGGCGTTTCTGCCTCGATTTGCAGGGTGCTGCCATTTGCAGTGACGTTTACAAAATTGTGCTCGAGGTTTTCGCTGGACACAAGGCTCTGCACCTCGGTCGGTGTGCCTGCGCTTTTGAGGGCTGCCGAAGCCGGAGCCGGAATCATAGATATTACTAAGGATAATGCCAGAAGCATAACTAATTTTCTTTTCATCGTAGATAATACCTCCTTTTAGTTTAGAATATATCAAAGGCAATATAGCTGTCAAGCGTTTTGTGGATTCTCCTTGCCTTTTGCTCAAAATTATTTGTCATTCTTCCTTTGGGCGGCATCGGCTGCCTCCGCAAGGGCGTCCTTGTACCTCGGCAGTGCCGAAAATGGCGCGAATTGTGCCGCTCGATCATGCAATGACATTCTCGGATGCTTCTTCGAGGTGGGATGGGTAAGCTCGATTATGTCGTCATACC
>CAVGEP010000009.1:0-22477 GCA_963628105.1 Alistipes communis | reverse complement strand
GCCATACGCGCCGCAATCCTTTTTGACGGAACCTTGCGGTACTCTCTGGCAGGATGCGCCTCCCACTCGGTCTTTTCTGGTTTTTGGTATCGAACCTTATTTTGACCGTATATCGTCTTGAGCATCTTGTTTATGCGCCTTGGCTGCAAGCCCATCGGGCAGGCATATTCCTCGCATACGCCGCATTCCGAGCAGATAAGAGCCTGCTTTACGTCCTCGTCTTCGAGTATCGCATCGATATCCGAATTATAGGCGAGCTTTCGCATGATCTTGTGTGGCTGGATCGGATGCCCGAGCATATGGCGTGTGCACATCTGCGTGCAAAAGCTGCACTGGATGCATGCCGCCCTGCCCACTCTGAGCATGGTCTCAACGCTCGTGTTTCTTCTGTTTGAGAGATGAGCATTTTCGTCCAAAACGATGATGCCGGAGCTGGTCTTGGTCACATATTCCTCATCGATCTTGTCTGCGCCCACTCTTCTCCCCATCAAAGGTCCCCCGAGGATTACGGCATATCTGCCCGGAATAGGATTCCCGCAGTCTATGATCTCTCGTATCGGGGTTCCGACAGGGGCGGATATGATCTTTGGATTTGCCACGTCTCCTGTCAGCGTGATGATCTTTTGGGTCAGCGGGATCCCCTTCAGGCTGTCGCAAACCGCGGCAACGGTTCCCACATTGGATACCACGGCTCCTACTGCCGCCGGTATCGCCGAAGGTGGTATTACCCTGCCCGTCACTTCGTAGACCATTATCTGCTCGTCGCCTGCCGGATAAAAGTTCTCCAGTTCGTGTAATTTCACGTCCGAGCCTCTTCTTTTGATGGCAGCATTGAGGCATTCGATTTCCTCGTGATAGTGGCCCTTTAGGGCGATGACCTTGTGAGATGCCTTGAGATGACCGCCGATGATTTCCACCGTTTCTATGATGTCATCGGCACGATTTCTCATGGTATATCGGTCCGTGCGCAGGAGCGGCTCGCACTCTGCCGCATTTACGATAAAATACTCCACCTCTGTCTTTAGTTTTACGTGGGTAGGAAAGCCCGCGCCGCCGCAGCCAACGACGCCGCCTTCGAAGATTTTGTCCAAAATATTCATCTGCTTTACTCCTTATTTATTTCGGTCGACTTCGAGGGAGTCGATGATTCCTACGATGGCCGCATCAATCGGAATATCGTCTCTGCCAAAGGTTTTTCTGGCAGTACTGCCCGTAACGACCAAAACTCTTTCGCCGATTCCTGCGCCCACCACATCCGCGGCGACAAAGGTCTCCTTGGATTTTGCTTCGCCGTATGTGTCCGTCTGCTCTACAACCATGAGTTTCGAGCCGTCAAGGCTTTCTTCTTTCTTTGTTGCCCATACGTGGCCCACAACTTTACATATAATCATTGTTTCTCCTAAATAAATATCAAATTTATTTTTTCCTTGTTAATATAGTCTTTTGCCGGAGCGGACAGTATGGCATTTTTCGGCAGCGAAAGCTTTGTCGCATTGGTATTTTTCAAGGCTCTTTTGATGTCTTCCTCTGTGATGAAGCGCTTTCTAAGCACCATGCCTGCCTCTGCCTTTGGTTCTTCCTGCCTGTTTAGCATTCCAACGCTGCAGCAGGCATTATTGCTTGCGTTGATCACTCCCGTATTCCCATTTTTGAACATACAAGCGTTTGCCTCGTCAAAGTCAATGTGCATCGCAAGTCCCGCTTCCTCCGAGACTCTGATTACAACGCCGTCAAAGCTTATCGGTCTTGCCGTCCTCATCGACACCGATACTTCCTGCCCGTCCGAGAATCCCCATTGATTCGCCTGTGCGGGTGTCATATGAATATGATTCTTCGCCACGATCGCGCAGCCCTTCGCAGCGATGGACTCTTTGTCCGTGGCAATGATAATGTCTGCGGCGCCGCTAAGGTCGCCGGACATTCTAAGCGGCGCATCGATTCCGAGAAATCTTGCGTCCGAAAGGCTCAGCTCAACCTGAGTTTCTTTTCGGGCCGGCCCCAAAACCGCAACATTGCGATATATATTTTTCGGTCCGATAAGGGTAACTCGCTCTTCGCAGGCGAACTGCCCGATCTGCGAAAGGTTCTTCTTCGGAGTCAGCTTATAACCCTTGCCAAACAGCCTCTCGATGTCTTTTTCCGAAAGATGCACGTGTCTTCCCGATGCTTCAACCAGAATCTCCACATCGCTTTGACCCATCTTTGCCTGCGACGCAGGACGATATCCGGACACAACATCTCTTACAATGCTTTTTATTACTTCTTCGTTTATCCTATCATTTTGCATTACGATTCACTCCCTTCTGCCAGGCACTCAAGGTACATGATGTACAATGCGCTGCTCAGGCGATTTAAGGCTCTCAGTATATCCGGTCTTGCGATTTTTTCTTTGCCGCCTGCAGTATCGCAAAATGCGTTGATTGCGGCGATTTCGACCTCTCTGGACATTGCCCTGAGAAGATTTAGCTCCACGGGCAGTTTGCCCATCTTGTACGACGGGGCAATATGCCCTATCCCGAAATACTGTGCCGGATGCTGGGAAACAAAACGCAGCTCGTGCTCGTCCAGACCGATGAGCTTGATCTTGTCATCCAGCTTTTCCTCCAAAAGTTCCGAAACAAGTATCTTTCTGGCGTAATCATTTACTTCTTGCAGCATATTTACCATGTGCGGCATTCTCTGCTCCTCCGCCAATATCTGCGTTTCCAAAACCTTTGCCTGGAATGTATCGATTTTTCCTCTGAGTATGATCCGAGGATGGTTCTTCAGTACAAGCCGCTTTGCGTCGAGATTCGTCATGTGCTCGGGCTTTTTGGGCTTTGCCTTTGCATCTTTGTCGATAATTCTTATCCCATTCGCTTCGGCATACTCTCTGGCTTCCTGACTGATAAACATGGTGAAGTCTGCCCGAAATTCCTTGACAATCTTGTCTTTCGTGGCATTTTCTACATCCTTTGCCCTAATTATTTGCATCAGTCATTCTCCTTAATCAAAATATTCTGTGCATGTGTTTTTGCACTCGCTGTGATTATTTTAATGTCGGAAGGATGTATTCAACCTCATCGTGCGGTCTTGGAATTACGTGTACGGATACGAGCTCTCCTACTCTGTCTGCGGCTGCTCCGCCTGCTTCCGTTGCTGCCTTTACTGCGCCTACGTCGCCTCGTACCATAACGGTTACGAGTCCGCCGCCTACGTGTACCTTGCCGATCAGCGTTACGTTAGCCGCTTTTACCATAGCATCCGCTGCTTCGATTGAACCTACAAGTCCTTTGGTTTCTACCATTCCGAGGGCCATTTTTACCTTGTTTTCCATCGTATTATTCTCCTTTTTTATTTCGTCATTTTTCTTTTCATCATTATCTTTATTAGCTTTTTTATTTGATTTGTTATTTGATTTGTTATTCGGTTTGCTTGCGCCTGTCTTTTTCTTGCCGCCTGCCGAAGCCTCGGCCATTGCCATAACCTCTGGGGAGAGATTTTCAATTATTCCTGAAGCCATAATCGTCTCCTTTGCGAGCCTTATTTCAATGTCGGAAGGATGTATTCGACTTCGTTATGCGGTCTTGGAATTACGTGTACGGATACGAGCTCTCCTACTCTGTCGGCTGCTGCTCCGCCTGCTTCCGTCGCCGCCTTTACTGCGCCTACATCACCTCTTACCATAACAGTTACGAGTCCGCCGCCTACATGTACCTTGCCGATGAGGGTTACATTAGCTGCTTTTACCATAGCATCCGCTGCTTCGATTGAACCTACAAGTCCTTTGGTTTCTACCATTCCGAGGGCCATTTTTACATTGTTTTCCATTTTGTTTCTCCTTTTTTAATTATTTTATCTGCTTGCCAAAATCGATCTCAATACTTCTTTTGTAATTTCTTCGATTTGATTTCTTGTCAATTCTTTTTCGGTGCCGCTGCCGGCTTCGCAGGCTGTGTGGTCGCAGCCGCCTGACGGGCTTGTCTTGATCTGTGCCGCCTCTCGTCTGAGGTCTGCCAGTTCTGATATTCCGTATGCAACTCTTCTGATGTTCAGCAGATTCATCGGTCCGATGTTGTCCGAGGACGCCGAACCGCCTACTGCTCCGCATCCGAGGGTCAGCGCCGGCTGCAGCCCCGTAAGGGCTCCCACGCCGCCAAGAGATGCTGCAACATTTACGAGCACCCGGGATACCGGTTTGCGAAGACCGAACTGTTTGATGATTTCCTCGTCGTTTGAGTGGATCGTCATGGTATGTCCCGTACCTTCATTTTCCAAAATCTCGATGGACTTGTCGCAGGCTTCTTCCCAATTCTTTACCGTGAAGAATGCCAGAATCGGGCAGAGCTTTTCTCTCGAATACGGATTGTCCTTGCCGATCTTGTTGGTTTCGGCAACGAGAATGAGCGTGTCCGCAGGAATATCAATGCTTGCCATCTTTGCTATGGTCTGTGCGGATTTTCCTACGATCGCAGGATTCATCGTGTTGTTGGCGCGCATGATATACTTGCCGACCTTTGCTATTTCCTCTTCATTCATAAAGTAGCAGCCCTGCCTCTTCATCTCCGCGACAACCTGATCCTTTATGCATTCCTGTGTGATAACCGATTGCTCGGAAGCGCAGATTGTCCCGTTGTCAAAGGTCTTTGACTCGACGATTCTGCGTACTGCCGTCGGAATGTCCGCCGATTTTTCGATGAATGCAGGACCGTTTCCCGGTCCTACGCCCAGTGCCGGATTGCCCGAGGAGTATGCCGCGTGTACCATCGCCTCTCCGCCCGTTGCCAAGATGAGTCCTGTATCTTTGTGCTTCATGAGTGTGTCCGTCGCCTGCATGGTCGGAGTCGTGACCACCTGAACGATATTGTCCGGTGCGCCGCATTCCTTGCACGCCTTCTGTATTACCTTTACGGTTTCGAAAATACAGTTCTTTGCGCTCGGATGAGGAGATATAACTATCGCATTTCCTGCTTTCAGAGAAATCAGTACTTTATACATTACTGTTGACGTAGGGTTTGTCGACGGAATCAGTGCGACAACAACTCCCACGGGAACCGCTACTTCGAAGAAATGGCCTGCCTTGTCTTCCCGTATAATTCCAACGGTTTTGAGGTTTTCCATCGCCTCGTAGGTCATCTTTGAGCCCAGCAAATTCTTGAGAATCTTGTCCTCCCACTTGCCGAAGCCCGTTTCTTCTTGCGCAAGCTTTGCAAGCGGCTCTGCGTTTCTAACGCAGCTTTGCGCTATGTGCTTTGTGAGCTTGTCGATGTCTGCCTGTGACCAGGTTGCAAATTGCTTCTGGGCCGCCTTGGCATTTTTAATCAAGTCTCTCGCTTCCTGAATGGAACGTAAATCCTTATCGTATTCCAAATTTTCACCTCCCGATTATTTTCAGAATCAATTTATGTAAATCTTTTTAGTAAACATTTATTCTTCGGCCGTAAACGACTTCGGCATATCCGCAATCTTTTCTACGGTTCTTGCAAATGCCTCGCAGGCCGCGCGGCATGCTGCCTGGTCTCCCACCAGGAGCCCTCCCGCAAAGTTCGTTTCGGTCGGAGGCCCGTAAAATACCTTCATCTCAACCTCCGCCGCCTTTAGCGCTTCGTCCAGACCGCATATTGCCTCGTTTGGCGGTGCTATCAGGTATGCCATCGGTGTTCCCTCCGGAATTCCTGCCACACCCGAAAGATAGCTTCCGGTTCTGGATATGGTATGCGCAAAGTATGGTATCGAGCCCGAATCGTTTGCAGAATAGAAGAAGGCATCATTTTGCACATATTCGCTGAATGCCGCAATCCCCGCCTTCACCTCTGCCGGTGTCGGCCCTGCCAGTATTCCGATAAATTCGCCGGCAAGTTCTGTCGATGCGTTTCCGGAGCCTGCGTACATCGAGTGGGCGTAAGTTACGATCACGTCCGCCTTTTTCGTTGCCTCATCAATCGCCGCGTAGGAAATATCGTCTATGTCTGAGGTCATTATCCCCAGCGATCTGTATCCTTCCGGCACCTTCAGAGCCTTTAGCAGGAACGGATCGGCATTGGGTATTTCCTGAATACTCAAGACCGTCGCTTGAATTCTGTCGCCTTTCAAACTTATCCCTCCTTACAGTACCAAATCAACGCCGCTTGTTCGGCTGCTTAGCATTTTTTCAATAATTTCTACGAGATATGCCCCCGCTTCCACCGGCTGTATTCCGTTCTTGTGTATGTTCGAAACCACGGTTCTGCGGGACTCCGGCATCCCTACAGTCGCCTTGTATGCCATATATGCCGACATGCTGTCCGCCGCCGCAAGTCCCGGTCTTTCGCCGAGAAGTACCACGGTTACATCTGCTCCCGTTATTTCGGAAATCACATCCATGGTAGGTACGCGTCCGAACCTCACGAAGAACGGCGTCCCGATGGTAATTCCTTTTTCCTTCAGACCGTCCGTCAGTACCGGTAGAATTTCCCGAATGTTCTCATCAATCGCCGAATTCGAGAGCCCGTCGGATACGTAAATCTGCACCTGCGGATTCATTAGGCAATTCTTTTTTATGAAATCTATGGACTCCTGCGGGAGCTTTCTCCCGAGGTCAGGCCTTGTAAGATGCTCATTTATCTCCCTGGCCTGAGACTGAATAATCGGCAGATTCATTTCTCGCAGGATGTTTTCGTCGGCGGATTTGAGCACGGCGTCTTTTGCCATCGCGTGGTCCGCCCGAAGGGAGATCAGCGATTTCGTGGTGAGTCTTGGACCCGAGCGGCCTATGCCGACTCTTGCAGTTGTGGCTCTTCGCATCGCATTTATAGCCATCTGATTCTCGGGATCCGTGATCTGTATCTTATCCTTGTATTCCTTGCTTGCGATGTCGACCAAATTGTCGCGCTCCATGCCATAACTCGGCAGGCTTCCCGAGGAGCCTGTTTCCATCAGTCCTGCGTCTCTCAGCGCTTTTATAACCTCGGCGGTTATCAGTTCAACCAGTTGCTTATTGTCCACAAGTTTCCTCCTTTCTACCTTCTCATAAATATCGACGGATCTCCGGCATACTTCGTCAGTTTGCCGTTTTCCATAATTCCCATCTTTTCGCACCACTGCTCGAATGGTTTGATCGGACGAAGCCCCAGCAGCTCTCTGAGCGCCGCCGTGTCGTGATAGGCATTCGTCTGGTAGTTAAGCATTATATCGTCGCCGCTTGGTACACCCAGAATGTAGTTGACACCCGCTGCCGAAAGCAAAATCGAAAGATTTTCGATATCGTTTTGGTCGGCGTCCATGTGGTTCGTGTAGCAGCAATCGCAGCCCATCGGAAGCCCCGAGAGCTTGCCCATAAAATGGTCCTCAAGTCCTGCTCTGATCACCTGCCGCGAGTCGTACAGGTATTCCGGTCCTATGAATCCGACTACCGTATTTACCATGAAAGGCTTGAAACGCTTTGCGAATCCGTAGCATCTTGCTTCCATGGTAACCTGGTCTGAGTCAAAGTGCGCGTCCGATGACAGCTCCGAGCCCTGGCCGGTTTCGAAATACAGAAGGTTGTCTCCCTTGCTTGTGCCTCTGCTTTTCAGAATTTCGTAAGCCTCGCTAACTGTTTGCGCCGAGAATCCAAAGGCCGAGTTTCCCTTTTCGGAGCCTGCAATCGACTGGAAAATCATGTCCGCAGGCGCTCCCTGTTTCACCGCTTCGATCTGCGTTGTGATATGTGCAAGCACGCATATCTGAGTCGGGATTTCGAATTTATTTTTTACCTCGTCGAAGAGTTCGAGAACCTGCTTACAGGAACCTACCGTATTATTTACTGGATTAAGCCCCAGCACCGCATCGCCAGTTCCGTAGCTGAGCCCCTCGTACAGGGATGCTCTGATTCCGTCGATTCCGTCCACCGTGTGGTTAGGCTGAAGTCTGGTGGACAGGCACCCCCTGAGACCGATTGTCGTATTACAGGTCGCAGGCACCCTTACCTTTCCTGCGCCATAAACCAGGTCCAAATTCGACATCAGCTTGGCAACCGCTGCCACGACCTCCGAGGTAAGTCCCCGCGAAAGCTCCTTTATGTCATCTTCTGTTGTCCTTTCGGATAGGATGTACTCTCTCAGTTCTGCGATGGTCCAGTTCTTTATCTTGCCATAAACCACATCGCAGCAATCGTCCTGGATGATCCTCGTAACCTCATCCTCTTCGTAGGGAACTACTGGATTATTTCGCACATCGGATACGAGCATATCCGACAAAACCTCCTTTGCGGCGATTCTCTCCGAAACGGATTTCGCGGAAAGCCCCGCCATCTCGTCACCTGATTTTTTTTCGTTTGCTTTTGCCAGAACCTCTTTTACCGACTCGAATTGGTATGTAGTCCCGCCAAGCAGTGTCTTTAGTCTCAAGGTTACACCTCCGTATATTTGTTTTTAGCTGAAAATCAATGTTTTTATAACAATCGGCACCGCAATGCCGTTCAAAATCGGCCGCCCTATATCTATATAATCTCCCGAGCCCATCTTGATCTTGTCGAGGCAGAGCACGCATTTGTCGCTCTTCATATACCTCTTCAGGATTTGACCGAGAGCCTTTGCCATATCGTTTTCGCAAAGGATTATCATCGGCATATCCTCGCCTAAACAGTTTTCGTCTATCTCGATGAGCGCCTTCGAAAGATTGATGATGTCATCGTAGCTTGCCTTTTGCTTACCCTTGATGCATATCCCGATTCGTTCGTTTTGGGACTGACCCATGAACCATCCGAGTTCTTCGCGAGCAATGTGAGTATCGCCGTCGTAAAGCGCCTCCTCGGCACGCTCTCCTATCTTGAAGACCGGAAGATTTTTTATTGGGAAAATCTCATCGGTATATGATATCGTCGATCCGCTCACTTCGGTTGTGTATATCCCCGCGCCTACGACCGTCGCCCTGATGGTCTCCTTCGGTTCGATGACCTCGTAAGGTTCCTTCGGCAGCTTCTCGGCGAGGGCTTTTGCTATGCACGGTCCCAGGTCGTCATACCTATACATATCCGTTTCTTTGTTATAATAGCAGTCCGCCACGCCACCGGAAAAAGAGATATATTGGATCGGATACGGCAAGGCGAGCTTTCGCGAATTCTTCGTGGTCGCTATCCTGGTGAAGCTGTAATGTTCCTGGTGCAAGGCATCTAAAATCACATCCGCAAGCAGGTCTCCCGCAAGCGCAAGCTTGTTGTCGTCCACCATCATCTGCGGGGTAACATATATGTTTCGCTCCTTGCCTACATCGTTAAAACGCTTGGAAACATAGGTAATTTCGCAATTTTTGTTGTACTTGATAAGTCTGCCGCCTACATCTATGCAGGTTTGTCCTACCAGATCTCCGCAGTTGAATACCGAAATATTCGTCGTGCCTCCGCCGATATCAAGGTTTGCTGTCACGCAGCCGTAGGTCTTTGAAAATGCCTCGGCGCCTGCGCCTCTGCCGGCAATGATCGACTCAAGGTCCGGTCCTGCGGTGGCTACCACGAAGTCCCCTGCGAATTCCGAAAGCTTATCCGTAATCAGTCTTGCGTTCTCCTTGAGTGCAGATTCTCCGGTTATTATTACCGCTCCGCTGTCAACATCCTCTGGCCGTATCCCGGCAGAAGCGTACTCGTTTTCGATGATCCGCTTTATTTCGTTACCGTCGAGCCTCTCTGCGTCCAGCAGCGGCGTGAGGTAAACAGGGCTTCTATATATTATTTCCTTCGCGGTAAGTTCCACATTCGGCGCCATATATACCATGGCCGTATTCTCCACCGCAAGCCTGCTTACAATCATGCTGGTCGTGGTTGTTCCGATGTCTATTCCCACCGACAGGATTCGGTTGTCGTCTTTCATTGGCTTTCCTCCGTATTTACAAAAAAAGCACAAAGCAGGCCGTCTTCAGCCTTGCTCTGTGCTTCCTTGCACCCGTTCACATCATCGTGAACTTATAAAAATGTAAAATGTAAAAGTGGATTCTCTTTTTTATCGCAATGTTATTAGAACATTTTTACTTTATTATTGCTCCATATTTCAGTGCAGCATGTTTTCCGTATCGATTATAATTTTCGCGACTTCTACAATGCTCTTTCGTTTGTTCATGCTCACGGTCCTGAGATATTTATATGCCTCATCCTCGGTGATTGAGTTGTTCTTTATCAGGATCCCTTTTGCCTTTTCGATAATTTTGCGTTCTTCTAGCTTTTTCTCTTGGCCTGCGACCGCAATCTTAAGCTCAGTTAGCTCCTTGCGCCTTCTAAGAGCAATTTCGATGGTCGGCGTGAGCGATTTTTCGTCAATCGGTTTGACCAGATATCCCAGTGCACCGAAGTCTCCGGCCTTATCCACAAACTGCTTATCGTTGTATGCGGTCATCATAATCACCGCAACATCGCCTCCTGCCTGCGCAATAAGCTTCGCCGCAGTCAATCCGTCCATCACCGGCATCTTTACATCGAGAAGTATCACATCCGGCTTTAGGGTCGAACACAGCTCCACGGCATCGATGCCGTCAGAGGCCTCTCCGACAACCTCATATCCTTGGAATTCCAAAGCTTCCCTTATGTCTAATCTGATAATCACATCATCATCGGCGATGACTACTCTTGTCTTCATGCTATTCCTTCCCGATTTTGCGTAGCTAAAGTCGTACAAAAAAAGCTTATGCAAAACGAATTACATAAGCTTCAGTGCTATTTGAGATGCACCCCGTTGTACATCAACTATAGGGTACACTAGTTTCTGCATTTTGTCAAGGGTTCATCAATGATTTTCGCCGCTTTTCCACAATTTTTTCCGCAAAAAATCTGCTTGCCATCATTTTTTATTGCCAGTCCGCCGGGTAAGTTACATATACATATCTGGCAAAGTCCGGTGTTTGGAAGTGGATGTGGGAATTTTTCGGTATATAAATAATTTCTCCCGGAGATGCCTTCAGAGTTCTCCCGTCAATTTCTATTTCAAGATTTCCCTCGAGTACGATGTCATATTCGTCGTAGGTGAGCGTCCATTCGAAAGAGGTGTGGTCAAGCTCCATAATGCCGCATCCCATGTTTGGCGCCTCGCTCAGCGTGGTAACATCCTTCAGTGCCACGCCTCGCTGTTCAAATGGCTCGCACTTTACCGTGCGCTGTGCTATCTTGAGGATGCCGGAAGGATCCTTGATCTTCGTAAATCCCTCTGAGGTTTCCATGGTCTGACCCGGGCACAGGTTCTCGCCAAGCTTTTCCTCAACGACTTTTTCTACTATCTTTTTTATTTCTTTCTCGTCAATCATCTGGATCTACCTCTTCTTAACTCTTCTTACCTTTTCTTAGCTTTTCTTACCTTTTCTTAGCTTTTGTTACCTTTTTATTTTCTTTTGTCTTGTTTGCCTCGCGATTTTTTTCTTTGCGCTTTTCTTCCTTCGCCTGCTGCTTTTCTTTATATTTTTCTCGGCGAGCGGCTATCGTAGGTGCCGTCTTTTCGTTTACCTTTTCGGCATACTTTTCCTTGCTCTTTGCGAAAGCTTCCTTGAACTGTTCGTTCTGTTCGTTTTGCTTCTCTATGGCATCCCTGTCATCATATATGCCGCTCTCGTTATACGCCTTTAGCATCGCGCACCCGTATGCAAGCATTCCCAGTGCCGCCAGGCCTACGACAATAATCGACATGCGCCCCAAAACGGCTGTGCCTGTGCTGCTATTTACTGCCGTTACGTTCACGAGATAATATAGGATGAAATTGGTTGCCATATTCGCGCCGAGTTTTCTGTATCGAAAATATAGTCCGGTCATCATCGCTGCGATTCCGATGGATATTGCGAATGCCATAATTCCCTGCTGAAGGCTATAAGCACACTGGTAAAGGCTTGTTGCGCCGCCACACAGGATTATCAGCGCCTCTGCCTTAACACCAGGCCTTGGGAAGCAATATCCTGCCAGCGCCCTGCATACCGTTTCTATGGCAATCGCCGCGGCGAGCGCATCGGTCAGGCACCATAGATTAGCAGAAACATTTTCAGAAAACGGCATATCTATAAGGTGGTAGCTGCCGATAAGCATCACGAAGATTAGAAAATATACTATATATAAGCATTTTTTGTCATATATCCGCATCGCAAAAGACACGTCATATTCGTATATCTTCAGGTATACGAGGAATCCCGCTCCCATAGCGATGTTCACCAGTATATTGGTCTGCTGCACTGCACCGGCATGATTTCCGTAGATAACGGCCGCTACCATGAGCGCCAGATATGCTGCGGTTGCTGTAATATATACGACTGGTCTGTTTATTTCTGAGTTTATTTTTGAGTTTATTTCTGAGTTCATTTTTGATATTCCTTCCGGATAAATATTCTCCCCTCTTTCGACTATCTCGGTACAAACCGCAGGAAGTTTATGCTCTTGCCTGCCCCGGCGAATTTTTCTTCGTATTCGGTCATAAAGCGGCGGGATTTTTCGGCATACTCGCCTGCGGCTTCTGCAGCATGTAAATCCCTGGTCACTTCGGCGATCTCATAGCCGCAGGAGTCGATCTCCTCAAGGGTGAACGCAAACAGCCCGTCGTTATCGGTCTTAAATTCCACAAATCCGCCGTCCTGCAAAACTCTCTTGTAATTTTCAAGCCGTTTGCGATAGGTGAGCCTGCGCTTTGCGTGCCTTGCCTTTGGCCATGGGTCGCTGAAATTCAGATATATCCCAGCAAGCTCTCCCGGCTCAAAATAATCTCCCAGGTCGTGGACATAGTCGATAAAAATCCTCAGATTTTGGATTTCGGATTCTTCGGCCTTTTCCAGCGCCCGAAGCACCACCGACTCCTGTCCCTCGCAAGCCACGAAGTTTGTCTTTGGCTCGGCTAGCGCATGGCGGGTGATAAAATTCCCTTTGCCGCAGCCGATTTCAAGATAAATCGGATGGTCATTTCCAAAAGCCTCTGCCCAATGTCCCTTAACTTTCCGAGGATCTTGCACAAGAAGCCTTGAATTTTTTTCTATCTTTTCGCCGAGATTTTTGATATTTCTCTGCCTCATATTGTCTGTCCTCTAAAAATCGGTTCGTAAAAATGCCATAAATGCCACGGATGTTAGAAAAGTTTTGCGCTTGCGATGATCGCCGCAAGGAATAATGCCTGAAGCGCAAATGCCGCATAATCTCTGCCCGCAAGCTTCATCTCGTGCATCCTCGTTCTGTGCTGACCGCCGCGGTAGCATCTGGCCTCCATCGCCATGGCAAGGTCGCCCGCGATGCGGAATGCGCTGACAAACAGCGGCACCAGTATCGGGATCAGGCTTTTTACCCTGTGAAGAATGCTGCCCGACTCAAAATCCGCCCCTCGCGCCTGCTGCGCCTTCATGATCTTGTCCGTTTCTTCCAGAAGCGTCGGTATGAACCTCAGGGCGATGGTCATCATCATGGCAATTTCGTGAGCCGGAAGCCCGATTTTCTTAAAAGGCGAAAGCAGCCTTTCGATTCCGTCCGTCAGGCTCAGTGGCCTGGTGCATAGGGTGAGCATGGAGGAGCCGATAATGAGAAGTATCAGCCTCACCGCCATAAAAATCGCAGTACGGATTCCCTCTTTTGTGATTTTGAGGATCCACCAGCTCCATATCACCTCGCCGTTTATCATAAAGATATTCAGAGCAAAGGTAAAAAGCAAAATTATCAGGATGGGCTTTAGCCCTCTGAGTATGAAGCTAAGCGGCACCTTGGATATGGCAATGATTACCGCCACTGCCACCGCCGAAATCGCAAATCCCATAAAATTATTTACGATGAAAAGTTCGATTATAAAAAGCAGCGTTGCTATTATTTTTACTCTCGGATCGAGTTTATGTACCCAAGAATCTCCCGGGTAATACTGACCCAGCGTAATGTCTCTGATCATATTTTCTAAGTTTTCTAAGCCTTTTTATCAAAGGCGTCCTTCCGATTTGTGTGATTTTTTCTTTAAGTATTCTGCAATTTGGCCTACCGCCTCGTCCGCATCCAGAATCGTCGGCGAGAGGTCGATGCCTCTGCCTCTGAGGCTTTCGGTAAATTCCGTTATAGGCGGCAGATCGAGTCCGACCTGTGCGAGCTCCTCCTTCATGGAAAAAACCTCTCTCGGGCTTCCCTCTGTCAGCAGCTTGCCGTCGTTTATGACAATGACCTTATCGGAGAGGCGCGCGATGTCAGCCATATTATGCGAAACGAAGATCGTGATATTTCCCGTCCTGCGATGGACCTCTTCGACCATCTTCAGCACATCCTTATGTGCCTTCGGATCCAGTCCTGCCGTTGGCTCATCGAGTATCAAGACCTCAGGGCGCATGGCAACTACGCCCGCGATTGCTACCCGTCGTTTCTGGCCGCCGGAAAGTTCAAACGGAGAGCGATCTCTTATCTTTTCGTAATCCAGACCCACAAGCTCGATAGCTTCCCGTACCCGTTCTTCGATCTCATCATCCGAAAGGCCGAGATTCTTCGGGCCGAAGGCAACATCGCGTGCGACCGTTTCTTCGAACAGCTGATATTCCGGATACTGAAATACCAGACCGATGCGCTTTCTGATCTCTACCATAGATACTCCAGGCTTAGTGATGTCTATGCCTCCTACTATCACGGAGCCTTCGTCCGGCCTTAGAAGCCCGTTTAGGTGCTGCAGCAGCGTGGACTTGCCGGAGCCGGTATGTCCGATGATGCCGATAAACTGTCCGTCCTCTGCCGTGAAGCTGATATCATCGAGTGCTACCGATTCGCTCGGCATGCCCCTGTCATATATATGAGTTAAATGCTTTACTTCTATTGACATATAAATTCAACCATCTTTTCCTGTGTAATGATGTTCTCCGGCACATCTATCCCGAGGTTTCTTAGCTTCTGCGCGATGTCAGCCATCAGCGGCACCTCGAGGTTTGCTTCTCTTATCAAATCTCCGCGGGCGAAGACCTCTGCCGGCGTTCCGTCCAGGAGTATTTTCCCCTCGTTCATGATTATGAGCCTGTCCGCGTTTACCGTTTCTTCCATAAAATGCGTAATGAGCACTACCGTTATCCCTTCGGAATGGAGCTCATCGATTATTGCCATGATTTCTTTGCGTCCCTTCGGGTCGAGCATTGCCGTGGGTTCATCGAATATGATGCACTCAGGCTTCATCGCAACTACGCCGGCTATTGCGATCCGTTGCTTCTGTCCGCCCGACAAAAGATGCGGTGCCTTTTTCTTGAAGGCTCCCATGTTCACATCCTCGAGCGCCTTGTCGACACGCCTCCTTATTTCCTCCGGCGGAACACCCAGGTTCTCGGGTCCAAAGGCCACATCGTCCTCGACAATAGCAGATACTAGCTGATTGTCGGGATTCTGGAATACCATGCCCGCATTCTGGCGCACATCCCAGATATGCTCCGCATCCGTCGTATCGTATCCTGCCACGCATACGGTTCCGGATGTCGGCGTGAGAAGGCCGTTCAGGTTCTTTGCGAGGGTTGACTTGCCGGAGCCGTTCTTGCCGATGATTGCCGTAAAGCTTCCCTTTTCGATTGCGAAGCTTATGCCGTCGACCGCCCTTACCGTGATGTCCTCGCCATCCTGGGGTTTGGCATATTCAAATATTAGATTTTCGACTTTAATTATGTTTTCGCCCATCAAAGTCCCTCTTTGCTGTAGTATTTGTTCATATATTCATATAGGCGCCTAGCATCGATCTGCCCCGGTGCGGTAGGCTTGCTGCCGCAGGCGTAGCTTATGACCGCGCCGAAGTCGCCTGCGCAAATCCTGCTTACCTGGCCCTCTTCGCCCATTGCAATCGCAACGATTGGCTGGTGATATTTGAGCTGGCAGTATGATGCTGCACCCTCAAGAAGCGCATATGTATCCTGCTCGCTGTTTGCCATGGCAGCGAGCTTGAGAATGTCTGCGCCTGTCTTTTCCATTTTGATGAACCGGAGTGCGATTTCGTCTCTGGTGGGCATTGCCGCAAAGTCGTGATGAGAGATGATTGTCTTCGTGCCTTTTCGCCTTGCCCTGCGCACCAATTTGGTTACCAGTGGATTATCCGCATCTATATCTATCATGTCGGCAATTCCAATTGACCACTGCAACAAGCGATTTGCCTCCTCGAGGCTTCCCTTGTGGTCGATTATCAGCTTCTTGCCTCTGCTCATATTCTTAATTTCAAGAGCAAGCTCCGTAAAATCCTCCTGCGTAAGCTCAGCAGCTCCGCCGAAGGCATCCACGCACCATTCGATGATCGAACAGTAAGCAGCATATTTTTCGATTTCGCCTCTTATCTCATCCATACTCTCGCAGGCAAGCGACAGGCATATCTCCGGTCTCTTGTTTCTTTTCTTGTTCTTGCCAGACTTCTTGAAAATACTCACTTCCATTTACCCCCCACAAATCATCTAATTTGGTTTACTTTCATAGACCATTTTATTCTATCACCACGAGGATAGAATGTCAAATAGGAGAATAAAAAATTCCGTTGACATGTATGCATTTTATATGTATAATATAAATATGAAGGCGGTGGGTGTATGAAATTCGAATGGGACGAAAATAAAAATCTAATCAACCAACGTAAACATGGGATTTCCTTTGAAGAGGCGAAAACGGTATTTTATGATATATTCGCCATTTTATTTGACGATCCAGATCATTCAGAATATGAAGATCGTTTCTTAATTATAGGCACGAGCTTATCAAAAGGCATTTGCCTCGTCAGTCACTGCTATCGCGGAGAGGGCGACACTATAAGAATAATATCTGCAAGAAAAGCCACGAAGCGTGAGCAATCTGTGTATGACGAACAGTTTTGAGGAGGTAATTATATGCGTGAAGAATATGACATCAAAAAACTTAATCCTAGGGCGAATCCCTATGCAAAGGCGCTGAAAAAGCCCATAACCATCAATCTTGATGAAAATGTTGTAAGCTATTTCAGGGAAGAATCCAGCCTCGTGGGTATTCCGTACCAGACCTTGATAAATATGTATTTGCGCGACTGCGTGGTGAATGAGCGCCACCTGTCGTGGAAATAGAATGCCGCTGTCTTGAAAGTAAAAAAATCGGAGGTAATGTAAATCCCTCCGATTTTTAATTTATTTCGTTCATTTGCAAATGACGCAGGATTTTTCGCCTCTGCAAAGGCTTCGAGAACATAAATTGCTTTGCTGCTTAGTCCTCGGAGCCACAAATCCTGTGTGCTCCTGCGGAATCGCGCGTCAGCAATTTTGTCTCTACGCCTTCTAAGCGATTTTTAAGCCGTAGCGAGCAAGCGCCACGGGCGAAGCGACAAGTCTATTTAATTCTGCAAGCATATTTGCACTGTTTCAGTGCAGTCTTCGCCGCCAGCTTTCCGCTCGCGTCATACACTCTCACCTGTACCTTGTAGAAGTACTTCGTACCTTTCTTGCCGGTGGTGTTGGTGTATGTTGAAGCTTTCTTCGTTACGGTTGACTTGTAGCCTGCCGCTTTCTTTATGGAACGATAGAAGCGGTATTTTACCGTGTAGCCTGCGTCCTTCAGGTCGCTGATGATGGCTTTATCGCTCTTATCGAGGCTTGTGGTTACCTTGATATTACCCTTTGCGGTCTTTGCGGAGCGTGCCACCGGTGTGAGCTTGGCAACCAGTGCCGCCGCGTCGATCTCGTCCTCGGTTTCCAGTCCCAGCTCGTCAGCGTCTACCAGTGCGAAGTCGGAGAAGTGGGATGTCGTAAACTCAAAGCACTTCTTGCCGTTTATTTCTCTGCTCTTGCCCGGCATCTGCTGGATCTTGCCGTCTTCTGCGATATGGATCGCGGCTACTCGCTTGTTCTGTAACGCGGTTGAAATGGCCACGGTTACGGTTACCTTGCCGGTCTTGAAGTCGGAGATAGTCTTGTCCCCGGATTTTACGGTGAGACTGAGGATCTGTCCGTTTGTTCCGGCTGCTTTCTTCTGGACTTCTGTCGGGTTTGCAACCTTGTTCACATCGAGAGTGATGGTTGCACCCTTCGCTTCATCTAATACCGTCTTAATGGTGTCTTGGTCGAGGCTTACGGTGCCGTTCTCGGTGTTTACCGTCAGCGCCGCGTCGGTTTTTTCGCTTACGTTCTTAACGAAGGACACATTCAGCTGGAGCTGAACATTCTGTGCACCGCCGGTGGCTGTGCTTGCAACTTCCAGGACGATTTCCGTGGACTTCTTGTCCGTCGCTTGCTTGATAATCTCCGTCTGATTATCCGTGGAAACCGTTACGGTTGCGGTCTTTTCTTTCGTTCCGTCGGCGTTTGTTTTTTCCGTTACCTTGGTCTCGGTCGGGGTGGTTACCGTGCCGGACTTGGTGTCGGTGGTGACGGTCTTGGTTTCCTCGGTCTTGGTTCCGCTGTTCCATTTCTCGGAGCCTTCTTCTTTCGTGTAGTCGTCAGTGTAGTGGAAGACTACCGTATCGCCGTCGTTTAAGAAACGGGCGCCGACGGCGACCTCAGGGTGAGTGCCGTTTACGGTGTACATCCAACCGGAGTTCTTGCCGTTATCAAATTCCCCAAGCTCGGTCCCGTTATAGGTTACGGAATATATGTATGTTCCGTACTGGGTGCCTTTTGCATTGAAAGTGATGCCGCTTCCACTCGTTGCTACATAATTTTTCATCAAATCCCAGACGGTGGAATTCAGAGGCACCGTATAAGTACCGCTTGTCCAAGTGGTCAAGCCGCCTGTGGCAAGCCCGTGAACCTTTTTGTCGGTGTCACTGTCGTGCTGGCTGTCGCCAAGAAGTTTAAAGTTTACTGTGAGCTTATCTTTTTTTACAACTTCTGATTTCTGTTTTACTGCAACCTGTATGGTTGTCACCGCATATCCGTAGGTTAGGGTTACGGTCTGAACGGAGTGGCTATTTTTATTGTAACCTGTTACCTTGATATCCTTGGCATCAACCGTCGTATCCGCCTTGTTGTTCGTCCACTTCGCGGTAAACGTCACGCCCAATTTCGAAAGGTTTAGCTCGTCGCCGACATAGGTCTCTACATACTCCTTGTCTGCGATAAGTTCATAGCAGAATGCCTCGGTCGGAATTGTATCCACAGCCTTCGCAAGCTTGTCCGCGTCTTCGCCCAGCGGGTCGTCCGTGCGGTTATAATTAAGCTTCCAATTGCAGCCGATTACCGACGGACCCTCTACATAACCCGCTGCGGTGTTTAAGTACAGGGTATTTTCCCCCATGGTACTATCTGACTTTGCCTCAACTTTTGCATTCGACGTGTTGATATATGTAGTACCGTTCTCCACGGTAAGATTTGCATATTTATTGGTGTCAACCAATTCTGCCAGTCCGATGCCCTTGCTTGCGCCGCAGTTCTTTGTGTAGTAATTACCTGCGATGTTGTCGGATTTATTTAGGCTGCGGCAGTATCCGATAATGCCGCCCACATTCGTCTTGCCGCTAATCGTTCCGGCAAAGGAGTTTCCGACAAAGCTATATGCGTCCCATGCCTGCGCCACATACGGGTCACCTCCTAGAATGCCGCCTACATTCTCAGTTCCGGTTATGCTCGCAGTCTTTCCCACAGCACAGGAAAGGATATTTATCTTCAATCCATTTGGTGCGCTGGCAGTTTCTACACATTCCGTACCATCACCATAGCCGCCATAGCCGTATCCACCGCCCACAATACCGCCGACATTTTTTTGTCCGTTGACGGTTCCATAGAATTTACAGTTTTTCACGGTACAGTTGCCCAGGGCATTATCGCAGGTTCCGAGGATTCCTCCCACATAGTTTCTGCCCGTCACATTTGCATAGCTAACGCAGTTTTCGATGGTTCCATGAAATCTGCCGGCAATCGAGCCCACCGCGTCCGTTGTTTCGCTTCCGATGGTAACTCCCTCTTCAATTGTACAATTTTTTATTGTAGAGGTGAATACCGCGCTAGCCCCTGCATATAATTCTTTCTTGCTGGCACCAAGCAAACCTGACTCGGTGATCTGTGTGCCCTTAAGCACCCTTACATTGTCAATGATAATGCCATATCCGTCAAGATTAATGCCCGTATAGTTATTTACCAGCCCATAGCCGTCAATCTTTTTACCGCTGATTTTCAGATTTTTTACCGAGGCGTTCCAAACATAACCCAGCAGCGGTTTGCCGTTCTCTGGTACTGTTATGGTATGGCTACCTCCGTCGAGATTGCCGGAGAAAGCATTGAGATTTTCGCCTCTTTCAACGCCTTTTCCGTCAGTTTGATTCTTTAAGCAGCCCATCGGTATCCAGTCCGCAGGCAGCGTAATATCGCTTGTTAATTTGAAATAGATGTTTTTGAAGGAATATGCTTTTTCACCAACACCATTGACCAAATTTTTTATCGCTACCAGTTGGGTATCTGATTCAATTTGGTAAGGATTCGCTTCGGTTCCTGCCCCTTTCAGTCCTGCTATTTCTTTGCTATAGCCCTCATAAGTAACGCTTTTGGTTCCGGCGGAAACGCCCGTAGCTGATGCTTCAAGACCTTCCAAGTTGGACTCTAACGTGACCTTGCAGTAGTAATAATAGGTTCCCGTCGTCATTTCCGTGGGAATTTCAAATTCTGTCTTGTATTTATCAGCATTTAACGAAAGAGCGGATTCGCCGATTTTTTCGCCGCCTTCAGTGGAATCCTTCGTGTTCCTATACCATTCGCAAATCATTTTGTCGGTTTTAATGCCGTATGTATCCGTATGGCTTTCTTCGGCACTCAGTTTAACCGTCTCTCCTATTTTACAAGTGTCAGCTCCGGTAGGCGTGCTGACAACCGGAGTGTTAATGGTTGTAGGGTTAACGGTAATAAGGCAGTTATTACTGTTTACGCTATAGGCTTTATCCCCTACCGTGTTTGTGACTTTACAGTACACACTTTCTCTATAGGAATATTCAGTCGGAATGGTAAGGGTACTGTCCGTCGCGCCTTCTATCACTCTGTCGCCCGACCAGTACCACTGATATGACAATATGCCTTCCTTCCCTTGCGGAGCAGTTGCCTCTACGCTGACGGTTACATTTTCGTTTTTGTCGCATTGGACAGATGTCTCGGGCTGCTCCGTTATACTTGGCGGATAGGCTTTTTTCACGGTCAAAGTATATTTGCTGTTTGCGCCGTTTCCGCCTTCTTCATTATTATATTTTAGCTCTATCGGAATCTCTGCTGTCTCGTCTCCCGCTTCAAAGTTATTTTCAACTATATACAATCCATCGCTATCGGCGTCTGCTTTTACATTACTGCCCCCAATGTAAATGTCTGTTAGCTTTGGTGTTTTTGGGGTAAGTCCCAGTTTGATCTTTGTAGTATTCCAAGGAACCTCGACGGTGTATTGGTTGCTTGGTTTCATCGTACTGAAACTAGGTGTCAGGTTTCGGTTTGTTGTTGTCTCGCCGTTCTCTGTTTGCACGGTAAATGTTTTTAGCGTTGCGCTGCGCGTCACATTTATGGTGAATTCCTTGCTATCATCATAATTGCCCTTTGTCTTCGGGTTGTTTTTGTTACTGGTATTAACATAACCAACCACCAACGTGTAGGTAGCTTTCGTTCCGAGTTTGTTGGTAATCCAACTACTGCCACCTAAGCTAGCTCTCATTGTATTAGTATTGTCGGAACTCGCCTTAAAAGCGCTGTTTACCTTATGTGTATCATTACTGTCAAAAATTCCCGCATACAGCGTATTACCATTATCATTAGTCAAGCTTCCCTCTGCAGTCACATTTAAGGTAATCATACTTGTAGTAGCTTGTTCATCTACCACTATATTGAATGTATTGCTGCTACTTGTGTACGTGTCACGTGAGGTAAATGGTGAGTTTATCCTGTCAGTGTATGTGATATCTGTCACACTAAATGCAGCATCAGCCCATGCGGTTTCAACGCCTCCCCATGTGCCGCCGGGCATATAGGTGAAGACCATCATCACTGCCATGAGCATAACCAGCGCTCTTTTGAAATAACTTATTTGTTGATTGTTCATTCAAGTTCTCCTCTTTCAGTATTTCGCTTCGTGGCAGCTCAGCCTGATTGCCTCGCACTGCCCTCTTGCGATGATCTATGTAAACACTATTTTGTGTGTAGTGGGCTTTCTATCGCCCCTGGGCGACGCCGTCGTTGCAGCGCCACCCGCTAAGGATGAAAAGTTTCTATTTTATTGGCGAAAACAAATGCCAGTTCTCCCACTCGCCAGCACTCGTCACCTGCGTTTGTTAGCAGCTCATTCCTTGGACTTTGGGCGAAATCGAAAACTCGCCAAGCTGACTTAGCGGCTCAAACAGTTCGATTTCGCAGCCAAACTCCTGGCGAAACTCGCTGACAACCGCAAGGCTCCTCGCGAAGCTCGGGGATAACTGTTTTGTTTTCGCAATAGCGGGCAATGCCACGGGCGAAGCGACAAGTCTATTTTTCTGTCGCACCGCTATAATGCGCCGGAAAAATCGTCTGTGGCTAGGCGGCAAGGTGTCGAGGAGCGGAGCGTACATGAAGTACGTGAGCACCGCAGAGCACCGCAGCGGGCAACGCCACGGGCGATTTTAACAAGCATTAAAAAAGCAGGCTGCCTCAAAACAGTCTGCTATCC
>CAVGEP010000008.1:0-23762 GCA_963628105.1 Alistipes communis | reverse complement strand
GCGATTTTGGACATCAATATGCCCCGCCTCGACGGAATTTCCGTGGTGGAAAAAATGAGGAAGGCCGGTAATTACACGCCGGTTCTTTTCCTCACGGCCCGGGACTCCGTTTCCGATCGGGTGTCGGGGCTAGATGCGGGAGCAAACGACTATCTGGTGAAGCCATTTTCCTTTGAGGAGCTGATGGCAAGGGTTCGGGCGCTGACCCGCAAAACGCCTCAGTCAAACACCCCCGTCTACAGCATTTCCGACCTCACGCTGGACACAAGAAGCCGCAGCGTAACTCGCGGCGGATTGGGAATAAAGCTCTCCGCAAAGGAATATTCTCTCCTTGAATATCTTTTGCGAAACAAAGGCATCGTGCTTTCCCGCGAAAACATCGAGAACAATCTCTGGAATTTTGATTACGAGGGCGGCACCAACGCCGTGGATGTATATATTCGCTATCTTCGCAAAAAGATCGACGAGCCCTTTGATGAAAAATTGATTCACACCGTTCGAGGAGCGGGCTACGTCCTGAAAGCAGACGCTCCGCAGCAAAATGCGCCGCAGAAAGGAGACTGCGAGTGAAACAGCTTTCTATCCAGAAAAAAATCATTTTGTGGTTCTCCGCAATGCTGCTGATCATCGTCCTTTTCATTTCGGCGATGACCTTTGCTATCGCAAGCTCCGTTTTGAACGAAAGCATCCGGGAACGTCTGTATAACATAGTTTCCGCAAATGTGGACGAAATCGAATATTTGAATAGTCTGCGCGGCACAGAAGCGGAGGCGGGCGATCAGTTCATCGAATACGGCGACGGATGGCTCGAGATCGACGACGATTTTTGCGACGTTTACGAGGGCATTTCTACCGCCCTTTACGACGCCGAAGGGAACCTGCTCTACGGAAATATGCCTATCAAGCTTTCCTCCTTTGCCGCCGAGGATTTTGCGAAAATCGGCAAGGTAGAATATAAGGGGGAAGCTTTTTATGTTTTTGACAAAGCCCTTACCGCTGAGGGAATGGAGGGGCTTTGGCTTCGGGGCGTGGTCTCCCAAAACGAGGGAATCAACGTCCTTTACAACACCGTGCGGCTTTCCTTCTGGCTGCTTCCGGCACTGGCGCTGCTGGCAATTCTGGGCGGATATGTGATCACCCGCAGGTCGTTTCTTCCTATCGAGCAAATCGCAAGAGATGCCGAAGAAATCGGTCGGGGCAGCGACCTTTCAAAACGCCTTGACATCGGCGAAGGCAACGATGAAATTCATATGCTCTGCGATTCCTTCAACGAGATGTTTGCTCGCCTCGAAAAAAACTTCGAAGCCGAAAAGCAATTCGCCTCGGACGCTTCCCACGAGCTTCGCACGCCCCTTTCGGTGATCCTCGCCCAGACCCAGTACGCTCTTGAGTTTTGCGAAACTCCCGAAGAATTTCGGGAGGCCATCGAGGTTATCGCCCGTCAGGGGGACAAGATGGGGGATATCATCTCGCAGCTGCTTTTCTTTACGAGGCTTTCACAGGGCACCGAAACCGTAAGCAAGGAAAAGCTCTGCATCAGCGATTTGGTCTCAGAAATCTGCGCAGAGCAGAGCATGATCCCGCAGAAAAATATCGAGCTTTCCAGCGCAATCGAGCCGGAAATCTACGCGGACACCGACCGCAGCCTGCTGTCGTGCTGCCTAAATAATCTGATTTCCAACGCTTATAAGTACGGCAAGGAAAGGGGCCACATTTGGGTGGGTCTATGCCGCCAGCAGGGGCAAATTCTCATATCGGTAAAAGACGATGGGATTGGAATTTCAAAGGAAAACCTGGAAAAAATCTGGGAACGGTTCTATCAGGCTGACTCCGCAAGAAGTTCAGAATATGGCAATGGCGGCGTGGGGCTTGGGCTTTCCCTGGTAAAAGAAATCGCCGGGATTCTCGATATGGAGATCGATGTAACCAGCACTCCGGGCGAGGGCAGCGAATTTATTTTGAAGCTATAATTTATCCGGATTTTATTTTACTTTGAGAATTTTATTTTGAAGCTTTAATTTTTCTTTAATCTTTGCGTCATATAATAGCATCATAATAAACGTGAAGGCGAAGATACAGAGAGTATCGAAGCTATCGAAGCTATCGAAGCTATCGAAGCTATCGAAAAGATTAGAGATTTTTGAAAGGGGTCATTATGAAAAAGATTACAGCAGTACTAAATTCGCCGGCAAAGATTGCAGGCTTTGCCATTTGTGCGATCCTTATCATCGGGCTTTGCGCCTTCGGAGCAATCCGAGCCAACGCCGGAATCAACGAAAACCAGACCATCGGCATGGACAAGGGCGTAAACGTTGCCTTAGAGGACGCAGGCTTCAAGTCTGAAGAAGTTACAAATCTCACCGCCCACTACGACACGGAGGACGGGATTTCGGTCTACGAGGTCAGCTTTGTGGCGGGAGAGTATAAGTATGAATATGTTGTGAAGGCATCAAACGGCAAGATCATCGAAGCCGATAGAGATGAGCTTGCAGACTCTGTTTCGGAAAACTATGATGCGGAAAGCACCGATGCGACAAACACCGAAAAAGCCGACACCGGAAACGCGGAACAGATACAAACGCAAACTTCCGAAAGCGCCACGGTCGCGAAAACCGAAAGCAAGTCAAATACAAGCGAAAATTCTTCTTCCTCCGGCAGCACTTCCTCAAATTATATAGGTGTTGACAAGGCGAAATCCGTCGCTCTTTCCGACGCAGGGCTTTCCGCTTCTGCCGTTACTTTCACCAAAGCGAAGCTCGACAGAGAAGACGGCGTGAGGGTCTACGAGATTGAATTTTTCACCCAAGATAAGGAGTACGAGTACGAGATTAGCGCCACCGACGGCACGATTCGCAGCAAGGACATCGAAAGAAACGATGACTTTGACGATGACGACGATTGGGACGATTAGTCTGCCTTCTACACAAGAAATTTTGATAGATTGAATTATGCTGCTCTACCCAAAAGCGACCTCCGCAGTACATCCTGCGTGGTCGCTTTTTTCTAAGGGCATTTCTTATTTCTTTTTCATTTATGTATCAGATATTTGCTGCGCCGTAAACAGTTTCGCCTTTTACTACCGTAGCTAAAGCTTCAATTTCACTTAGTTTTTCAACCGGCAACGCAAAAGGATCCGCACTCAGTACCACAAAGTCGGCTTCTTTTCCCACCGTAATGCTTCCTCTGGTTCTCTCTGCAAAGCTGGCATAGGCACCCTCGTAGGTAAACATTTTTACCGCCTCTTTCAAAGTAACTGCATTCTCAGGATACCAAGACTTGCCTGTTTCGAAATTGGTTCTGCTTACTGCGTACTGGATATTCGCCATAATATCAAAGGATTCAACCGGGCAGTCCGAACCCCCGCTTATATGTACCCCCTCGTCTATAAACCGCCTCCAGTTATAGCTTTGCGCTGCAAGCTCACTGCCGACACAATCATCTACGATGTTCATGTCATATCGAAGGAATATCGGCTGAACATACCCTAATAAATTCATCTTCCGGAAGCGTTCCTGCTGCTCGGCATTCATAATCTGGCAGTGCACAATTCCGTGCCTGCAATCGGTTCTTGGATTTTCCCACTGAATCCTCTCGTAGACATCTAAAATTTCATCAAGGGAGCCGTCTCCGATGGTATGAACTGCTATTTGCATTCCCGCGTCGTGCGCCTTTTTCGCGTAATGGTAAAGTTCTTCCTTGGTATGATATGAAATCCCTTTTTGACCGGGTTCATTCTTGTAGTCATTGCGCATCTTCGCCGTGTGGGAACCCAGCGAGCCGTCAAGAACAATTTTTAATGACCCGATTCTAAAGAGTCCGGCGCTTTCCTCGGTATAATGTCCTTGGCTAAGGAAACGTTCAAGACCGGCTTCATCGGTAAGGTAGCATTGTTCATAAATTCTGATCGGAAGCTTCCCCTCATCGGCAAGCTCTTTATATGCTTCTATAATCGTTTCCCCTCTCTCCTCTGGCAGGGAATGGAAATCATCCGTTTGAATCTCTACAATGCCTTTCTCTGCAGCTCGATTGCATCCGTATACTATAAACTCCTTTATTTCATCCTTTGTTAACGGCGGCACCGCATCGCTGATAAGGGACTGGGACATTTCCTTTATGATGCCGTTTGGCGTTCCATCCTCGTAATATCCGAAATTTTCAGGATTTTCCAAAGGTTTCCCCTCCATCAGCCCCATTAACTGCATTGCCTTTGTGTTGCAAACCGAAGAATGCAGGCAAATCCTGCGTATAGTTACCGGAACTTCGGTTGAGATTTTGTCCAAATCTTCGCGGGTTGGAAAATCATTTTTTACCCAGTCGTCCTGGTTAAATCCCACTCCCCGCACCCATTTGCCATTTTCTTTTGCAAAGTCAACCTTTTCTTTGCATAGGCTAACAACCTCTTCGATTGATTTTGCATTTTCCAGATGGATAAGGCTTTCGTGTTCTGCAAACTGAAGCAGATGCATATGACTGTCAACAAAGCCCGGCATTACACGCTTTCCTTTCAAATCATGTTTTATGGCAGATTCTGCTCCAGGTTCTTTAATCGAAAGAATTTCCTCGTTACTTCCCATTGCCATTATAATGCCGTTGCGGACGTATATAGCAGAACAAGACGGATACGCCAGATCCTGCGTGTAAAAGTCCCCATTATACCAAATCGAATCCCCCATTTTCTATACCTCCTTTGCCGCAGCCGTAATGACTGTCTGCGTTTCAAGATCAAAGTACTGACGCGGCTTATCTTTGTAAACAAATCCCATTACGCATGCCATGATGATAGTAGGAACTACCCAGCCAAATCCTGCGCTATAAAGCGGGATGTACGAAAGAATTGACGAAAGTGCGGTAAAGCCCGGAAATATCAGCATAATAGCATCGAAGGCGCCGAAAACCAAGGCTGTAAATACGGCTCCCTTGTACACACCATCGTTTGGCACAAATCGGTCAAATAATCCCAGGAATGTGAACACGATGAATGGTGGATATACGGTATAGAATATCGGCGCCGCAATACTGATTACATTCGCCACACCGGTTCTTGCAAGGATGATTCCGACGATACAAACGATGAGAAGCAAGGTGTTGTACTTAATCTTGCCATGGAAAAATTCTTCAAAGAACTGCGCAATAGCCGTAGCAACGGATACGCCGGTAGTGAGGCAGGCAAATGCAACAGTAAGTCCGAAGAGCACCTGTCCCACTTTACCGAAAATCTCATAAACCATTCCCGAAAGAAGAACAGTCTGGTCAACATCGGCATCATAGAACGATGCGCCCTGTGCGCCAACATATGTAAGACCCGTGTAAATCAGAAACATAATAACGATGCAAACAAGCCCTGCTATTCTTGTACCTTTTTTCGTGCTCTCAGCGGAATAGCCTTTAGACTTGAACGTGTTGATGAAAATGTTCGCTGCCATAAGGCCAAGGGTAAGGTCTCCGATCAGATAACCTTGGAGCATAGCAAATGTAAGAGGGTTTTCCACCGAGCTTGTTTCGGCAGGTACTCCCGCAGGCGAAATCACGCCTTTTATCAGTATGATTGCCATGATTGCAACAAGAATCGGCGTCAGATATTTGCCTACTTTATCGATTACCGAATCCTTTTGGCGAGCATAAAAATACATGAGTGCGAAGAAAATAACCAGCGTTACTTCAATCGGAAGATTGGGTAAAACTGCTTCTACACCTACTTCGTGGGTAGTTGCGGCTACCTTTGGTATAGTCGTTCCGAGACTGCAAAAGAACCATCCAACAGCGCAGGAAACAACATAGAACTTAGGATGCGCATGTACCATAAGGCAGCGCACATCCGAGCCGGAGTTTCCCACCGCAAGCATGCCCGCCACAGGAAGCAAAATTGCAGTAAGTAAGAGCCCCAGAGCTCCGATTCCCCAGTACTTGCCAGATAAAAGACCTACAATCGGCGGAAAAACGAGATTTCCTGCTCCAAAAAAGGTCGCAAAGAGCGCGAGTCCGACTATGACAGAATCGCGGATTAACTTTTTGTTGTCGTTCATTTTTTCTCCTCCTTGAAGATATATAAATTCTAATACACTACTCTTAAAAGCAAGTACTGTGCCATTTGTTAAATTTTTTATAAAGTTTTTTAAAAGCCCCAAATTTCAATGGTTTTTGCCCTTTTCTTCGGGGACGCTGATATTTTTTCAGTTTCCTCTTGCATTTATGTTGCTATATGATGTAAAATATTTTTACATGCATGTCGTCTAATTTATTTACACCGTAACGTTTTTTGACAGCAGAGGGCAAAATTTATGATTAACAACTATATTTCGCAAATTGTAACAATGAATATTCTCGCCGACTCGGTTTCTATTATCGATGATAAGGGTATTATACGGTATTTTCGAATTTATAACGACAGATATTTGCCATACTACTCAAAAGATGTGGTAGGCAAACACTTTATGGATGTTTTTACCGGAATAAATCCTGATGAGAGCACAGTACTAAAAGCATTAAAGGGCGAAACTTTTCATAATGGCTTGGCTCACTACATTGACAAGGACGGCAACCCGTCGGATGTCATAGAAAGCATATACCCCATCAAACTCCGAAATCAAGTGGTCGGTGTGGTTTGCGTTGCAAATACCCTCTGGGACGGCGAACGAATCGTGGAGCTTACCCCCATCGATTTGCGAGTAGAAGAAGCAGATATCGATAGAATTGTCGGAAGTTCTTCTGTAATGCAATATCTAAAAATGCAAATCCGCGATCTTTCAAACACCGATGCCAATGTTCTTATTTACGGAGAAACCGGTTCCGGAAAAGACCTTGTTGCAAAAGCACTCCATTACGCAAGCAAGAGAAAAAGTGCCCCCTTCTTTTCGCAGAACTGCGCAGCAATTCCCAATCAACTTCTTGAAAGTATATTCTTTGGAACCAAAAAAGGCGCTTATACCGGCGCAGAAAACCGTCCCGGAATATTGGCGCAGGCAAACGGCGGAACTCTATTCTTAGACGAGATAAATTCCCTTGCAATGCCCATACAAGCAAAGCTCCTAAAAGCAATCGAAGAAAAAAAGTTTAGACCTCTCGGAGACACGGAGGAAAAGGAAGCTGAATTTCGGGTTCTCGCTGCAACCAATGAGGAGCCATTTTCTTGCATAAGAAAAAAGAAACTCAGGGAAGACTTGTTCTTTCGCCTCGGGACAGTAATTTTAGAAATTCCGCCTCTTCGCAACAGAAAAGAAGATATCGCCGAACTTGTCAACCATTTTGTCAAAGAAAATAATGCTCAAAGAGAAATTCAGATAACCGATATTACAGATGAAGCGTTAGACACTCTTATGGCATATAACTGGCCGGGCAATGTGCGAGAACTCCGCAATGTAGTTGAAAGCAGCATGATTTTTGCCAAGGACGGTGTTATCAGAAAAGCGAATCTGCCGGCATATATCTTTAAGACTTTCGATGAAAATTCAAATAGCATGAGGCAGACTAACAGCTCTGATTTTCGATATGATCTTAAACCTGAGCGTGTCCCTGCGAAATTATCTTTGCGCAAGGCATCGGCTCCGCTTCGCGAGCCAATTGTATCTTGCGATGAGTTATTAGGCAAGAGCCTTGCTGAGGTTGAAAAAGAGATCATCAGGCTACATCTCGCAGATTCAGGCAATCATACCGAAGTAGCTAAAAGGCTGGGTATATCACGGCAGACCCTTATTTCCAAAATTAAAAAATACGGGCTTTAGAATATGTTTCATTCTATTTTGCCCGTATCGTCACAGCGTTATTTGCTTTTATATTTTTTGATTCGCCTTAGTTGGAGGTTAGAGGCATTTGCTGGAATTTTTCCAGATGCCCATCTTCTCGGCTTCTTTGATGAGGTCGTCTCTGAAATCCGGGTGGGCGATGCTGATGAGTAGCTCCGCTCTTTCCCAGGTGGATTTCCCCTTCAGGTCAACATCTCCGTATTCCGTTACGATGTGGTTTGTAGCCATTCTCGGAGTGGTGACGATTGCCCCCTTTGGCAGCACCGGAGAAATCAGCGACTCCAGCTTGCCGTCCTTGCGAGTTCTCGTTGACGGTGTGCAGAGGAAGCTTTCTCCGCCTCTGGACTGATATGCTCCCAGCACGAAGTCCAGCTGTCCGCCGGTTCCGCTTATCTGCTGGTGTCCCGCAGACTCCGAGCAAACCTGTCCGTAAAGATCAACCTGAATACAGCTGTTGACGGAAATAAAGTTCGGGATCTGTGCGATGGTGGCGATATTGTTAACATAGTCCACCGGCGCGTTACAGCAGATCGGATTGTCGTCGATGAAATCATACAAGCGCTTGCTGCCTCCCGCAAAGGTGTAAACCGCCTTGCCTTTATCAATCGGCTTATTTCCCGTAAGTTTTCCGGCTTCGAAAAGGTCTACGTATGCGTCTGTAAACATTTCCGTATGGGCGTTGATATTACGAAGATCCGACTCTGCGATCATCTGGCCTATGCATAGCGGCAGGCTTCCGATTCCCAGCTGGAGCGTGCTGTGGCTTCTGATTTTTTCAACAACGTGAGCCGCAATCTTTTTGTCGGTTTCCGATGGCTCCTTTGCCGGAAGTTCCGCAAGGGGCGTGTTGCTGCCTTCTACGATGTAGTCGATGCCGTAAAGATTGAGCTGGGTCTGGTAGCCGTGGGCAATGGGCATATTTTCGTTTACTTCCACGATGACTTTTTTCGCGCCTTTAATTACGCCCCACATATCGGCAACCTGCGGTCCGAGGTTGAAGTTTCCGTGCTCGTCCATCGGTGCAACCTGGAACATGGCGATATCTACCTCGTTGTGGTTATTTACCCAGAAAAGCGGCAATTCGCAGAAAAGCATCGGGATGTACCAGCAGCGTCCGTCCTTGTTCATGTTTCTGTCGTGCACATTGAAATGGGCAGAGGCGAAGCGAACCTGCTCGTTGCTGGTCGTTGCCAGATAAGTTTCGAACGGTTTTTCGCGGATGGATACGGTGCTGATAACCGTTATGTCGTGCAGTTCGTCGGCTCTCTTTGCAATCGCCTTGTCGATGTCTATGATGGAGCCGCAGCCCAGTCCGAAATGGAGTCTGTCTCCGCTTTTGACCATAGCCGCCGCCTCATCTGCCGTAATTAGTTTTTTCTTGTACTCTTGTGTTAGATCTGATACCCTATACATCTTTTACCTCACATATTCACCTATTAAGATTGTTAATTTTTCTACACATCGAATACAGTATACACCAATTCGGGGTGAATGGCAAGGGGCGCAGGGCGGTTTTTTGGATTTTGTCGTGGACTTTTTGAAATACAAAAAAAGGGGTACACATTTCGTGCTCTTTGTGGTAGAATGGTAGAGGTAAAACTTAATATGTCTCCGTAGTTAAATGGATATGCGAACCTTGTTTCACCTACGAAATCAAAGATTTCGGGTGAAAGCAAGAACCGCGATACTCGCTTTGCTCGTATTAACAGCGCTCTCTAATCAGAGGTTGCTTTAGGAGAGCACATCCGGTTTTCCATTTAACCTTGAGATTTTGTAACTTAATATGTCTCCGTAGTTAAATGGATATAACAGTGCTCTCCTAAAGCATAGTTGGCGGTTCGATTCCGCCCGGGGATACCAATGATAAAGCCCTTGGAGTATCGAGCTCCAGGGGCTTTTGTTGTTTTATCACTTTTCGCTTGTTACCGATTATTGCGGTGGGACTTGATTATATTGTCCGGCGCGGAAACGGAACAATATTGCTTGGAGTTTCCTGCAGGTCGCTAAGTGCGTTGCGAAGCCGTTCTGTCAGCATCTTAGCAGGAGCCCCCATCCCGCCAAATTCATCCAGAGAGAACATAATGTTTACGTCCTCTCTTTCAAGCGGGCTTGCCCAGACCTCGACAAATTCACGCAGCGGGATCGCTTGAGGTTTGCAGCCTTCCCACTCGCCCGTGCACATCGAATAGGCTTCCTCCTTGGATGTCCATATCGGAAGCGCATCCTCGTCCTCTACATCTGCAAAAATCGTTCCCCCGTCCTCGTCAACCAGTATCCAAATTCGTCCTTCGGCAAGCAGTTCATCTATAAATTCATCAAAATTGTCGTTTGCTTCCATAAAGTCTTCGAGGTCCATGCACATCTCCTCAAGGTCGATCCCTTGATTTTCTGCCTCCTCGTACAGGTCGTATTCAAAATCCGAAAGCTTCTTGTGAATCCCGGACTCGCCCGTCATTTCAAGGAGAACGTCTACATTGTCTTCTTCTAGCTCCGGTATACACATATAAACAAATTCCGCGGGAGAGATTTTTTGAATTTCAAACTCTGCCCAGTCCAGGACACGGTTTGCCTCTGCCCCCGCAGGAGTCGACCAAAGCGGTATGCAGTCGCCCTCCGCAGTCTCGACCACCGCCACCTTGCCCCCGCCGAACAGAAACCACATCTGCCCGCTACGCATTACTTTTTCCAGGAAATTCTTATATATTTTGTTAAGTTTGATTTTGTTTGCGCTCGTGTCAAAATTTATAACCATCTGACCCTCCGTTTTATGTATACAGCCTTTCTCTTTCCGCGTAGATATACGCTCCCATATTATCCTCTTCGTCATATCCCACATCGACTCGCACCGTTATGCAGTCGGTGTACCCGTCGCCGTTGTAATCCTTGGTCTGGTACAGGCTATAAAAGTCCTGCCTTTTTTCTGCCTTTTCCCATGCCGTCTTGAGGGCCGCCTTTACCTTGTTTTCAGACACCTTTATTCCGTAGGCGCTTTCAATCTCGGACAAAATCGCCTTTACCGAGGCAGTGGAGTTTGTAAGGGTTTCCGAAGTATATCCGCTGTACTGATAATATTTATCGTTCTTTGTGTTATGGTAAACCCCCATCTCAACGGTCGCCTTGTCCATATCATCATCCTCTACCGCGATGGCGTATGCGATTTGCCCGATGCCGTCTTCCTCATCATCCCCATAGTCCTCGTAATCGCTAAAGGCAATGACAAAATTCTCCATCGATGCCTTTTTCAGTGCCGAGGTGAGTTTTTCTTCAAGGGTTTCCCCCAATTCGGAAATATCTTTATAGCTTATTTTATCAAGAGTTCCGGACATTTTAAATGACTTTTTTATGGAAATCCCAAAATCCGCGGCTTCTTCGTCCTCACTTGTTTCGGCATCCGCAGTTCCGTTCTCTGCGGTGTCTTCCCCTTGGGTCTCGCCCTCATCACTTGCTTCGCCGCTTACCTCGCTGCTTGTCACATCGTTTCCGGAGCCAGCGCTCTCATCATCGCCGGAGCAGGCCGGCATTGTGAAAATCAGCAGAACTATCAAAAGAAATGTCATTAGTCTTTTTTTCATTTGTACCCCTCGCATTTCGTACTTCGTATTTTGAATCTCTTTCTTTGCATTTTGCAGTTTTATGCCAATATCCTCTATATACTATGCACCATGATTTAATTTTGTGTAAAGTTACGGGCCTTCCGCTTACTCGCCGTGGCTTGCAATTCCGCTCCCGCTGATAGGAATCGGATCCCCTCCGTATGTGGCGCTTGCCCGGATGTTTGCCTTGACAAAGTCCTTGTTTCTGGCAAGTATTTCTCTCAGTTCGCGGTAGCTCTGCCCGATATACTTCTCCTGATCGGATGCGGCGCCGCATACCTCTAACCCGAGTTTTTTTGCGATATAAATCGCTCTGTATTCGTGATACTTTTGCGTGACGATGATTGCCCTCTCCACCTTGAAGATCTCCGCCGCGCGGTACATCGAGTCATAAGTCGAAAATCCGGCATGATCGCAGAATATGTCCTCGTCCGGAACGCCTGCCTCCCTGGTATATTTTAGCATCACGTGGATTTCGTTGTGCCCCTCCTGTCCGTTATCACCGCTTAGAAGAATTTTATCTGCATATCCTTGCTCATATAATGCAATTCCTACATCGAGCCTGTCCCTCAGCATGGGGCTTGGTGTCTGGCTGTCCTCGATACCGCAGCCCAGGACGATGGCGCACTCCGCATCGAAGTCCGCAAGCTTTCTGGCCGTAACCGAGCTTATCTCGATTTCATCATTGCTTGCCGCATACCATATGTCATCCTCCGTACTCGTCTTTACCTTGTTATTTATCAACATAATCACGAGCGTTCCCACCATCGCAATTGCGATGGCAAGAACGAGGAGTCTCAAAAAAAATCTCTTTATTGCTCTCATTTTTGTTCCGCCTGTGTCTCGGCTTGCAAGTGCCCTTCTCTTTCGTAGAATTCTTCTCTGAGGATTGAAAATACGAGGTTATCCCTGTCCGTCCCGTCATAAATATGATATCCCCTTCTCTGAATCCCTTCAAATTTGAATCCGCATTTTTCGATCACGCGCCTCGAGCGCTTATTCTGCGGGCCGGTGCAAATTCCCATGACCGTAAGGCCCAGTTCGTCGAAGGCATACTTCATTACGGCTTTTGCCGCCTCGGTCATATATCCGTGCCCCCAAAATTCCTCGCCCAGAGAATATCCCATCTCCCTGCTGTTTACTCCTTCTCTGCGTCGGTCCGGCTCAAGTCCTATGCTGCCCATGAGCCTGCCGGTCTCTCTGTCCCTGATGGACCAAACTTCGAAGGGCATGAACAGCTCACGGATTATATCCTCCGATTCCTTTTCGTCCTTGTGCGGCGCACAGCCGGCGTTTGGACCGACATTCGGATTCTTTGCGTAGTCATATAATCCCTTCACATCCTCCACGCTAAGAGTCCATGGCGAAAGCAGAAGTCTCGGGGTCGTTATCGTCTTCCCATTCATTTTGACACCTCCTATTCTGTGGTACTCAAAATCTCGTTATTTTTCGTTTCTATCTGGCTTACCTTCATATTAGCCGCGTCCTCCGGATCCACATCTTCAAGGAGTCCGAGCACACTTTCGCCAAGATATATCGTCTTTAGCTCTTTGCCATTCAGAGTTACCTTGCTGTACTGTGTGAAGTTCTGACCTTTGATATAGTAGGTGTCGCCGATCTTGACAACCTCGTCTATCTTGATGTCGTTGACACCCATCTTCAGGTCCTTTGCCTCGAACGGGTTCTTGCCGCCATAGATATAGCATTTGCCATAAAGCATGTCGTAGCCCAGTGACTTCAAATCCTCAAGATATGTCTCGCTATTTTTGTGGTTCTGCTGGTATGTAAATATCGTTCCAACCTGCAAATCCACTATGTCGGTCATATATGCCGCTAGCTGGTACGTGTGCAGGCTCTCGTCGTCCTTTGGCAGGCCCATATTATTCCATATAACATATTGCGTCTGATAAAGGTTCCCGCTTTCAAGATCATCCTCGGTTATATCGATTGCCGGAATGTGGTCGCCGTACATTGCCAGCATGATCGGCTCGTCCCGCTCCGAAAGAGCCTCAACAAGTTCCCCGATGAACTGGTCCATCTCATAAATCTGATTTACATAATATTCGTACTTCCACTTGAGTTCCTCGCTCGGAGCGGATAGAACCTTGATCTTAGGATTTTTGATGACTTCTTCGCTCGGATATTTGCCATGGCCCTGGACGGAAATCGTATATATCATGTCTCTTCCGCTCGTCGAATCGAGGGCGTCCTCTATACACTCGGTCAGCACCCTGTCCTTTGCCCAGTTCTTTGGGGTTCTGGCGACATTCTTCATGTATTCCACGCTGGTAAATGTATCGAATCCGATATTTGCGAAGACTTTGTTCCTGTTATAAAATACGGCTCTGTGATTGTGGATCGCATGGGAGGTGTACCCAATGCTGTCCAGATCAAATGCCAGAGATTCTGCCGTTTTTTCAGTAAGCACCGACTTATATGGATATTCGCCGGGCCCGAAAAACTTCACGCTCAGCCCCGTGAGTACCTCAAATTCTACATTCGCAGTTCCCGCTCCGCAGGCTGGTACATACAGGTCTCCCGACGGATAGTCCTCCATCAGTTTTCTGAAGTTCGGGCAAGGGTCCTCCGAAAGCTCGATGCAATTCAAGCTCAGTGGGTCGATGAATGACTCAAGCTGCAGGAACAAAATGTTCGGATATTCCTCGTCCTTGTCCTCCTTGGTGAGAAGCATCGCCTCGTCGTCTCCGAGCTCCTTCTGGGTAAAAATCTCTTTGATCGATTTCTCGCTATATCCCGCAGGCTTGTTTATGCCGGTATTCAGCCATGTGTTAGTGAAGCAATAGACCACTCCGTAGTCGCGATAGGCATATGCAAGGTTTCCGAAGAACGTTTCCACGACTCCCATGTTTATAGCCGCCGTTGTCGAAGCAAAGGTCGTGATGATTACAAGACATACCGCCACTAAATTTCTCTTGCGGTGGAGCCTCCCCTTTTTCTTTGGTCCCTTTATGAAAAGCAGCACCAGTGCGAGTATCGCAATCACGAGAAGGCAGGCCGCAAGTACTATTTGCCATGTCTTGAGATAATTCGTGACGATGGTCAGACCGTCGCCGAGATTGCTCAGATCTTTGACGGTAAATGGCGTCATTCTCTGTGTCAGGATAACGCCGTTGACAATGCCTATCCCCAGCCAAAATATCGATATGATCGTAAATCCGAAGGCTCTCCTCTTGAAAACCGACGCGACGCAAAGCGTTGCGAAGATTATCAGAGCATTATAAAGGAAAACCAGCGGTTCAGTTGCCATGAACCGAAGGCCTGCGAAAACCCCTTCTGTTGGGAATCTGCCCAGGGTCTCGATAACAAGATTCAGTACGAGAGCCAATACCCCGGCGAAGACGAAGCTATTCTTATAAAACTTGCGCCTGTCCATGGTTTCGACTTCTCTTATCGTCTCCTCGACCTTCCTGTCTAATTTTTCGAATTGATTGAAATGTTCGAACTTTTCGAGCTTATTTCCTTTTGTATTTTCTGCTATAGTCTCTTTTGTATCTTCCGCTATAGTCTCTTTTGTATTTTCGTCCATTTATGTCCATCTCCGTTATAATCTCAAGGCCACCTGATTCGATAATTTCGCAAATTCCTGCAAGCTCAGGGTTTCTGCCCTGCGGGACGGGTCGATACCCGCCTCGGATAGGGCCTGTGCTGCGATTCCCTTGCTAACTCCGCCTACCCCCGTGAGCGAATTATTCAAGGTCTTGCGTCTCTGTCCAAAGCCCGCCTTCACTACCGCAAAAAAGATCTCTCTATCTACATCCTCCACGGGCCTATCCTTCAAAATTTTCAGAGTCAAAACAGTCGAATCCACTTTCGGCTGCGGCACGAAGACTTCTTTCGGAACATTTACAACGCTCTCGACTCCGCAATAATACTGCACTGCGATGGAAAGAGCTCCGTATGCCTTCGTTCCGGGGGATGCCTTGATTCTATCTGCAACCTCCTTTTGCATCATTATGGTTATTCCATCGGCATTTACGCCCTCTTCCAGCAGCTTCATTATGATCGGAGTCGTGATGTAATATGGCAGGTTTCCGATGATCTTGACCCCTTTGATCTGAGGATCCATCCCCCTTGCATCTTCGATAATTCGGTTTAGATCGGTTTTTAGTATGTCCTCGTTGATAATCTGGATATTGTCTCTTTCTGCCAAGGTTTCCTGCAAAATGGGAATTAGATTTCTGTCTATTTCCACGGCAATGACCTGCCTTGCGACCAATGAGGCCTCGTAGGTTATGACTCCGATCCCGGGGCCTATTTCGATGACCAGATCATTCGAGCCTATACCTGCTCCTTCGATGATGCTGTCTATTATATTTTTGTCCGTAAGAAAATTTTGCCCCAGACTTTTCGTGAGCCTGAAGCCGTACTTTTCTTTGATTTGTCTAATTGTCGATGGTGCATAAAGCTTCATAAAAATCCTCTTTGCTTATGTCAAACTTGTTCAGCTTGTTGAGAAATGCCTTGGCATTGCCATAACCAATCCCGAGTATTTTGCCGACTTGTTCGCGGCGCCGGCCCGAGTCAGGTCTCCCCGCAAGCCCTGCCGCAAACAGATCTTCCTGCGAAAATCTGTCCTCGCCTCGCTCATAGATCGTGCAATGTGCCTTGGATAGGGCCTCAGCGATCGCCTCCGGCCTTGCATTTTCGATACCGATATCACCTTTTTTGGTCGCAAGATTTCTATCCAAAAATGCCTGCTTCGCATTCGGAAACTTCGCCGTGATCTTTCGCCTTATTTCCTCCCCCGAAAAATCCGGGTCCGTGAATATGATTATGCCGTCTGCCTCGTAGGCTCTTTCTATGAGCTCCCAGGTTTCTCTTCTTATGCCGAAGCCGTGAGTCTCGATGATAAGTGCCTCCGCGGCCTGTTTGACCGCCGCCGTGTCGTCGCGGCCCTCCACGATTATTGTTTCTTTTATCTCTATCTTGTCCATTTATTCTGTCTGCTTATCCTGCTTGTTATCTGTCCCTGCGTCCTTCGTATCGTCTTCGCTATCCTGCTGCCGGCTCTTTGCCTCGTTTGTGCCCGCTGATTCTTCATCTTCCTGGGCATATTCTTTTTCCGGGAAAATGAATAACAGTTCGTTCGGTTTTATCAGCTTCAGGTCCCTCCTGGCCTGTGACTCAATGTAGTCCGCCGAGTTTATATTTTCGAGCTTCAGCTTGAGATTTTCGCGGTTTTTTATAAGCTCCTCATTTTCGGCGGTAACCTTGGAAAGTTCCTGGTTCAGCTTGATGATCTTGAATGCGGACATGCCAAAATATGCTATGAGAAAAACCACCACGGCGCCTACCAAGAGTTTTATGTAATTGGGCATTGCGGGTCTTTTCTTTGTGGCCGGAGTGTCCGCCGTCTTCTTTTCCCGGCTTTTTCTTGCGCTAATCTTGTCCGCCCGGCTTTTTCTTGCTTTGCTCTTTCGTTCTCCCATTATTTTTACCTGATCATGCTAATTATATGCAAGGCCATTTCCTCCGGCCCGCGGCCGCCTGTCATGGCCATATCGTCGGCCCATCCGACATACATAGGAAGTCTTCTATTATAAAGTACCTCTGCCGGCACCGCGAGGCTGATAGGCCTTCCCTCTGCGGAAAGCTGAGAAATATCCCGCTCAAGGAATATGATGCGTCCGTTTTCGGCCAGTAGATAGTAGTTTTCTTCGCGAGTAACAACTCCGCCACCGCAGGCAATCACGGCTCCCGTAACCTTGGAAAGCTCCGCGATAACCTCCGTCTCGCAGCGCCTGAAGGCTTCTTCGCCTCCCTCTGCGAAGATCTCCGGAATCGATTTTCCTTCCATTGCGACTATCATTTCGTCGACGTCATAAAATTCGCGTCCAAGCTCTGATGCCATGATGGAGCCAATGGTGGTTTTGCCCGCTCCGGGCATTCCTATGAATACAAAATTTTGTTTGTCAAATACGAGCTCGGACTCGATGCTTTTCGCCACCTTACCGTCGATTTTCGTGTCGAAAAACAATTCCGCTGCCGATACCGCCTGCCATACGAGCATTTTCATGCCGGAAAGCGTATTTATCCCCGCCTTTTTTGCCTGGCACAGAAAGTTCGTGCGCAGCGGGTTATATATCACATCCACCGCCCATTCGAGCATAGGAAAGCTTGCGGGGAATACTGCCGAAATGCCGGTATTTGGATACATCCCCACCGGCGTTGTATTTACAAGGATTTCGGCATCTCGCCTCTCCTTCAGGTTCTCGTAGTTTAGCTTTCCTGACCGGCTGACTACATCAATTCGCGCGGCGCCCATATCCCTGAGCACCTTCTGCACCGCTTTGGATGCGCCGCCGCTCCCGAGGACTGCGGCTATTTTGCCGGATACCTTGACTCCTGTTTCTTCGAGGCTCCTCTTAAAGCCGAAATAGTCCGTATTATATCCGAAGATCTTGCCGTTCTTCTTTATCAAAGTGTTGACGGCTCCGATTTCCCGAGCTTCCCGGGCGATCTCGTCGCAAAATTTCATTACATCTTCCTTGTATGGAATAGTAACATTTAGTCCTATCCAATCGCCTTCTCTTATGAAGTCCTCAAGTTCCTCCGGCTGTCTTTCGAATATAGAATATTCGTAATCTATCCCGGAGAGCCCTGCGATTTTAGCATGAATCTCGGGGCTGAAGCTGTGCCCGAGGCTTCGTCCCAGAAGTCCGCAGCGCAGCCTAGCTCTATTTTTGTCTTGTCTCATTTTGTCTCCTGCAGCAGCTCTGATGTCTAGTTCTCTCAAGATCGTGCTGTTTGTACCGTTTATACTGTCAGATTTTCGTCCTCAAGCATTCTGTATCCGACGCCCAGTTCCGTGAATATGAATTTCGGTTCCCCCGGGTTCTTCTCCAGTTTGCGCCTGATGTTTGCCATATTTACGCGAAGGATTCTGTTGTTATCGTCCGCATAAGGGCCCCAAACCTCATTTATCAATGTGTCGTAGGTCATCACCTTGCCGGAATTTTTGGCAAGCAGAGAAACTATTTTGTATTCCACCCTCGTCAGGTGGATTTCTTCGCCCTCGCTCGTTACGATTCTCTTCTCAAAATCGATCACAAGGCCGCCCGCAGAATATGGCCTGCTGCTGTTTATTGAATCGTCGGCAAGCTTGTTATTGTGCCTGATCGCGGTACGGATCCTTGCCAAAAGCTCGAAGGTCCCAAAAGGCTTGGTGATGTAGTCGTCTGCTCCCGCGTCCAATGCCGCAACCTTTTCCTTTTCTTGGGTTCTTGCGGAAATCACTATGATCGGAAGGCTGGACCACTCTCTTGTTTTTTTGATAATCTCCATTCCGTCGATGTCCGGGAGGCCCAAATCCAGCAGAACCAGATCCGGAAGCGCCGATGTGATCATTGTCAGTCCGTCGCGTCCGTTGTTTGCCACGGACACCCTATAATCGTACTGATTGAGAGTTTTGCTGATGAAATCGCAAATGCTCTTTTCATCTTCTATTATCAAAATTGAAATCTTCTGGTACACTCCCTATTCCTCCTTTTCCTTCGGCAGCGAAAAACAAAATTCCGCACCGTCTGAATGATTTACCGCAATGATTTTGCCTCCGTGAGCCGTAACAATCGTCTTGCATATCGAAAGTCCGATGCCCATGCCCTTGTATCCGTCCGCCCTGGCATTTTGGGAACGGTATCCCTCTCCGTCGAATATCGACTCTAGCCGATGCTCATCTATACCAACTCCGTAATCTCTTATGTGTACGAAAACCATTTCGTCGTTTTCGTCGATGATAATTTCCAGCGGTTTTGTGCTCTTTGCGTGCACCTGCGCATTCTGCAGGATATTTAGGATCACTTGCTGGATAAGCATTGCGTCCATCATCGCCATGACTACCTCATCGGTAACCTTGACATGGACCTTTGCCTCCGGAAATCGCTTTTTGAACTGCATAACAGCAGAGGATACAACCTCATCAACTGCCTCAAGCGACTTCGCGACAGAAGTCGTCTCGTTGTTGATCCTTGTTACCGAGAGGAGATTTTCTACCATGTTGAGCAGCCAATTCGCATCCTCGTTTATGTGTCTTACCAAATCCGTCTTGTCATCATCGCTTAGCTCACCGGCCATCTCGAGATAGGACTGGCTGCTGCCGATTATCCCGGTAAGCGGCGTTCGCAAGTCATGCGAAACCGCCCGCAGGAGGTTTGCACGCATTTTTTCCTTTTGGGCCTCCATCAGCTCCTTTTCTTGTTCTGCAAGCTGCTTGGCCTGTTCCTTCATATTCGTGCTCATGGCTGATGTGATAACACCGATTGCGAACATCCCTATGAAGGTTACCTGATATCCCTCGATGGTGAAGTTAAAGTCCTGATATGGATAGGTGAAGAAGAAGTTTACGCTAAGTACGCTCATTATCGAAAAAAGCATTCCGTAAACATATCCGTTGGTATATCGCGTGATTATGAAGACGCCGAGGGTGTAGAGCATGGCAATATTAAGCGATGGGTCGGATGCCGTTTGTTGAAAAAAGAAGGATGCAAATGTAGTAATGGTAAAGACCATTATGCAAAGCAGCACGTCTCGCTTATGCGATGCCGCAAGCTCTCCCTTTTCCGACAAGAGTCGCTGTATTTTTTCTTGTTCGTCCTTTCGGTCTGTGGTATATCTGATATCGTCTTGCATGTATTTCTCCAAAATATGTAATATATCAATTCCCCGTTAACGCAGTGCACATCTCTATTTTATTTTACCGCAAAACTATGTATATTTCCAGTCTTTTCTGTGTTATATTCTTCTATATTCCTCGCAAAGTTATATCCTCTGCAAATTCCATATACAAAGCAAAATAGCCTTCACACCTTGTGAAAGCTATTTCTTTGCTTTTGTATGGATATATGCCCTATATGATATATGTATTTGCATACATTTGTCTTTGGTTGTCCAGCAGGTCCTGCAGGCTGATCCCGTCAAGGTAGTTTTCCACCACCTCCTGCAGGCCCTTCCAGAGACCGATGGTCGCGCAAAATGCGCTTCTCTCGCAGCCTAGCGGCTCATCGCCAAGACAAGCTACCGGAGCGAGGCTTCCCTCTGTAAGCTCAAGAATTTCTTTGACCGTATAAGCAGCCGGAGCCTTTGCCAGCCTGTATCCTCCCTGCGCGCCGCGGCTTACCTTGAGAAATCCCCCGCGAGTGAGCACCGGAATGATCTGTTCAAGATATTTCTTTGAAATATCTTGCCTTCCTGCGATGTCCCTCAGAGAAACGTATCCATCGCCTTGGTGCTCAGCAAGATCCACCATCATGCGCAGCGCATATCGTCCTTTTGTGGAAATCTTCATAGCAATTCCCTACTCGGCAAACATCGGAGTGGAAAGATATCTTTCTCCGGTGTCCGGAAGCAGCGCAACGATTATCTTGCCCTTGTTTTCCGGACGCTTTGCAAGCTGCAAGGCGGCAAATGCAGCGGCTCCCGCTGAGATTCCCACAAGCACTCCGCCCTTTCTTGCGAAGGCTCTGCCTGTTTCAAAGGCATCATCGTTTTCTACCGGAATAATTTCATCGTAAATTTCGGTGTTCAGGGTTTCCGGCACGAAGCCTGCTCCGATTCCCTGAATCTTATGAGGGCCTGCCGTTCCCTTGGAAAGCACAGGAGATCCCGCAGGTTCTACCGCAACCACCTTGACATTCGGATTCTTGCTCTTGAGGTATTCACCTACGCCGGAAAGAGTTCCGCCTGTGCCGACTCCCGCAACAAAGATGTCAACCTTTCCGTCTGTGTCCTCCCAGATTTCAGGGCCGGTGGATGCCTTGTGGGCAGCCGGGTTTGCAGGGTTTGTGAACTGGCTCGGAATGAAGCTGTTCGGGGTTTCCTTTGCAAGCTCCTCAGCCTTTGCGATGGCGCCTTTCATACCCGCCGCTCCGTCGGTGAGAACAAGCTGCGCGCCGTATGCCTTGAGGAGATTGCGGCGTTCCACGCTCATGGTTTCCGGCATGGTAAGGATAATCTTATACCCTCTTGCCGCAGCCACTGCCGCAAGTCCGATTCCCGTGTTGCCACTGGTAGGTTCGATGATGGTGGCTCCCGGTTTCAGCACTCCCGCCTTTTCCGCATCGTCAACCATGGCTTTTGCGATCCTGTCCTTTACGCTTCCCGCCGGATTGAAATATTCCAACTTGCCGTAAATCTCAGCCTGGGTATCCTCGTCTCCGATGATAGCGTTGAGCTTCAGCAGCGGTGTTCCGCCGATTAAATCCGTAATCTTTTCATAAACTTTCATTGTTGTTCCCTCTTTTCCTATAATTCATATCTGTTTTATAGGAATTATATTAGCACTATTTCCCCTGCCTGTCAATATGGAACACGAAATTTTTCGCAAGTTCTCGCGCTGAGAAGATGATTCCCCGATGCAGACGGGGCGTGATGGATTGCGGCAGCGAAATCGGCAACGCGGCAAAAGATAACCACCGGCTTGCGGAAGCTATCGAGTACGGGGAAAAGAGTGTTGGGAAGCCTCGTTACCACTTCGAGCAGCTAAGGCTCAAATATTGTTCTCGGTTAAAAGCCGGTTGTATCCTAGGCTTTCACATCGTTTGCCTTTTGCGGATAGTGCGCTATGTTTGACCTGTTCCAATCAGTTGTTGTATCTTTGCGGATTGAAGCACTGAAGCAGCGCATCTTCGTAGCGGGAGTACTTGCAGTAGCCGCAGCAGACAGTAGATCCGCACGTAGAGCAGACTGTTTCGCGCCAGGTAGGTTTACTCTCTTTCGTACCACATTTTTCGCACACCCAATATTCACAGTCATTCGTCGCGGCTACAACCGGTCTGCAGTTGTTGTATATCGTTCCGCATTTTCTTCCACCGGCTACCCTGTCGAGTTCGTCGTCGGAAAGCTCCCCGCCCTTGCCTTGTTTGGATGCGAGAAAGGCTTTGGCTTCTTCCAAGGCTACACCGCAGCCGTTTTCGGCAAGAAATTCTGCAAGTTTTCCATCCTCTTTTGCTTCGAGAAAAGCCTTTTTCAAGCTTTCGTCGGTTATTACTTTTTGATAAAGTTCTTCAATTTTCATGATTTTCCTCCCTGTTAGAATGTACAATAAATCCTGTTAAACCCGTCACTGGCCATTTCTATGAGAAAGTATTTGCAATCCGCACAGCGATGATGTACCTGTGCAGGTGAGCAGCTGCAGGATTCCCAATCCTTTTTACACAGCTTGCACCCCCAGTTTGAACAGGTGCGGCCGGCTTCCCCGGTGCTGATCGTTCTTCTATTGTTCCCCGGCGTGTACCCGCCACCACCGCAGCCGCCGGATACATTGTCCAGCTCGTCATCGGAAAGCTCGCCGGTTCGTGGATGAAGGAGATCAAAATACTCTTTTGCACTTTCATCAGTCATTTCTGTGCCGTTTTCTTTTGCAATGGCGGTAAGTTCATCGGGGGTTTTCGCCTGTTTCGCTTTTTCAAGCAGTTCTTCGTTCATTTCCATGTTATTACTTCCTTTCGATGTGTTATCGCCTCGATTCAAGCTTTACTGTATTATACATTCCGCACTTAAATATGTCAATCTCTCGGGCTTGGCTGGTCGTGTCAAGTTGTTGTGACTTTTCTCGCATAAAGCAATTATTTCCGCCACCCCAACATTTGACATAGAGCCCGGAGCCTGCTTTTCACCGCATAAAAAATTCGGCAGGGTCATCCGAAAACAGCTCTGCCGATTGTTTTTTTATTTATCGTTTTCTTTTACGCTCTGCCCCAATATTAGGTGCAGGGCAATGTTTTCAATCACTCTTAGGCGATTATGCGGCCAAGGGGGAATTTACATCATTCCCATGCCGCCCATGCCCGGAGCGCCGCCGCCCATTGCTACAGGGGGAGTAGGTTCCTTGATGTCTACGATGCCTGCTTCTGTGGTAAGGAGCATTGCCGATGCGGAGGCCGCATTTTGAAGGGCACTTCTTGTAACCTTTGCAGGGTCAACGATACCTGCCGCAATCATGTCTACATATTCTTCCGTTGCTGCGTTAAGACCAACGCCTACGCCGGATTTCTTAACTTCCGCAACAACTACGCTGCCTTCAAGTCCTGCGTTCTCAGCAATCTGTCTTACCGGTTCTTCCAGGGCGCGCTTGATGATAGCTGCACCGGTCTTTACATCGCCTACAAGGGTGTCAACATAAGCCGCTACTGCCGGAATTGTATTTACCAGCGCAACGCCGCCGCCGGATACGATACCCTCTTCAACCGCAGCCTTTGTTGCGTTGAGAGCGTCCTCGATTCTGAGCTTTCTTTCCTTTAATTCGGTTTCGGTAGCCGCGCCGACCTTGATAACCGCAACGCCGCCCGCAAGTTTGGCAAGTCTTTCCTGTAATTTTTCCTTGTCAAAGTCGGAAGTGGATTCCTCGATCTGGAGTTTGAGGCTTGCGATTCTTGCCTTAACATCTTCGGAAGCGCCGCCGCCGGATACGATG
>CAVGEP010000007.1:0-23931 GCA_963628105.1 Alistipes communis | reverse complement strand
ATGGCAATGGGACTGTACCCCACAAGACCGTCAAAGCCAAGCCCGGGGACATGAAAGATATCGGACGGTTTCAGGACTACAGTACTGCCTTTCATGGTTGGCGCATCGTCCGAAGAAAGGTTATATTCGTAATACAGCTGTCCATGTTCATCTCTGTCTACCTGCATCCGATCTGGCATCAGCGGATATAGACCGATCACTTCGCCCTTTCCGTTGCGGATGATCTGCGCATAGGCATTGCCCCAAAGGAGCAGGTGTGTCATCAGCGTTTCACGGAACACAAAGGATGTCATTTCCGAGTTCGGCTCATCATGGAGTAAAAAATAAAGCGGATGGTCGAGCGCCTTCTCCTTACCGCCGCTGTCGTTGTACCTATAAACATGAATAGGGAGGCTTGCCACCGCCTCAGACAGAATTCTCACACAGGAGTAGACCGCTGTCATCTGCATGGCAGAGCGTTCATTTACCCGCTTTCCGGCGGCACTGCTGCCCATGAAAAAACTGTAGGCACTGCCGGCTGTACGGTTTTGCGGCTTGTCTCTGGACTTGAACAGCCCTGAAAAAATACCCATGACTATCACGCTCCTTAAAATGGGCAAAAGTAAAGCACCTGCCTATCAATTAGACAGATGCTTTCTCAAATTGCCAATCCATTTTTACATATTATCTCGGACTTCTTCTGTTATATCTGCAAGTGTTCCACGAAGAGAACTTCCTGTGTTGCAGTATTTTTCCATTAATTCCTTCCAAAGCGGATCATCCTGAGGAATCTCAGAGAACCAAACAGAATAATCATCCTCGCCGTGTTTTTCCAATAAAGTAATCATTGAATTCACTCCCTTCAGTTATCTCTGTTTGTTTTTACCATAATAACATTTTTTCCTGCAGCTATCAAGTTAAGTATAAGAATACAGACCGCAATTTCACATTAAAAAACAAGCAGTCCACGGGTGTCGTAGACGCTCTCACTTGTATCATTGCCGCAGCGGATCGCACGGTCGAGAGCCATGATGCAGGCAATCGCTCCATCGATCTTCTCTGTGGATTTTGCTTTATCCGCCTTGATGTTTCCGGCAGGATCAGTACGGATAAAGATGTTATCCATGTTCCACCTGAGTACCGGATGTCCGCCGTGAGCCAGTTTCTTTTCCAAGGTCAGTTTCATCAGTTCCTTGGTCGGAGGAGACATACTGGCAAATCCCTGTCCCATCGGAACGACCGTGAATCCCATACCTTCAAGGTTCTGCACCATCTGCACAGCACCCCAGCGGTCAAATGCAATCTCACGGATGTTATAGACTTCACCGAGTTTTTCGATGAATTTTTCTATAAAACCGTAGTGAACAACATTGCCCTCGGTGGTCTGAATGAATCCCTGTTTCTCCCAAAGGTCATACGGCACATGGTCACGGTTGACTCGCATTGGAAGTGTATCCTCCGGCAGCCAGAAATAGGGAAGGATGTAGTACGGCTCATATTCATCTTCCGGCGGGAATACAAGGCAGAATGAGGTAAGGTCGGTGGTGCTTGAAAGATCAAGACCTCCGTAGCAGACACGCCCTTCCAGTTCTTCTGGGCTGACCGGAAATGCACAGGCATCCCACTTGTCCATAGGCATCCATCGTACAGACTGCTTTACCCACTGGTTCAGTCGCAGCTGACGGAAAGAATTCTCCTCGCCGGGATTCTGCTTTGCCGAATCACAGGCTGCCTGTACCTTGTCCAGACCAATCGTTTCTCCGAGGGAGGGATTGGCTTTCTTCCAGACCTTGGGGTCTGTCCAATCCTCATCCGTGCCTGCCCCATAGATTACAGGGTAGAATGTTGGGTCGATTTTTCGCCCGGACATGATATCCAGTGCCTTCTGATGTACTTCATAGCAGATGCTCTCTGTAGTATTTCCAGCAGTGGTAATCAGGAAATAGAGGGGCTGCATTCTGGCATCACCAGAACCCTGCACCATAACATCGTATAATTTGCGGTTCGGCTGGGTATGCAGCTCGTCAAAAATGACACCGTGGGTGTTGAAGCCGTGTTTGTTTGCAACGTCCGCAGAAAGTACCTGGTAGGTGGAATTGGTTGGCAGATAGATCAGTTTCTTTGCCGATTCCAGTATCTTCACTCTCTTTTCCAGTGCCGGACAAAAGCGAACCATATCAGCGGCAACATCATAGACGATCTTCGCCTGATTGCGGTCTGCTGCACAGCCATATATCTCGGCTCTTTGTTCGCCGTCACCACAGAGGAGAAGGAGTGCTACGGCCGCTGCCAGTTCTGATTTTCCATTCTTCTTCGGTATCTCGATGTAGGCGGTGTTAAACTGCCGATATCCGTTCTGTTTTACCGTACCAAAGATGTCACGAATGATCTGCTCCTGCCAGTCGAGAAGCTGAAATTTCTTTCCTGCCCATGTGCCTTTTGTATGACAGAGTTCCTGAATAAAGGCTACGGCAAAATCCGCAGCGGATTTATCATAGTGAGAGCCTTTTGCCATAAACTCTGTAGGCTTATATTTCTTCAGTTTCTTCAAAGGCTCACCTCCAAAATGGCATAAAAATAACTGCATTCCTGCGGCCTGCATAACAAGATACAGAATCTTCCGGCTCAGTATCCTGGAATGTTTCCTTTCTCTATCATCGTTTTCCAAATCATTGCTCAATCTCTCCGGTTAAGATGGAGTGAATATACTCTTTGCGGTGGTCTTCCAGATAGATGACCAGTTCGCAGAACCACATGTCATTGGCAATACACTGCACCATGTTCACATCGAACATATTGGTAAGGGCAGTGTCACGGACTGCAAAAATCTGCTTTTTAATGGTTTCAGTTATTGCCATTCGCCACTTTTCTACAGGAATCCTCGCCGCAGACGATGCCGAGGTGACAGCCGTTATCCCAATCCACATGGATTGTTCCAGTATCATCTACACAGCTGACCGTTCCTTTCAGACCTTCTGGCATGGCGCGGTAAGGGTCGTTCATCTCCACCAGCACCACACGGGTGCCAGAAGGATACTCTTTTTTGATGCGTTCAACGATTGCTCTTGCAGGGAACATCATTCTGCATCGCCGCCCTTCTTGACACCACTTTTGAATGCAGACGACCCGGTCAGGTTTTGAAGAAGAATCTTGCGTTCTGCCTTGAACTCCGCTCCGATAAAACCAAGACGGAGAAGAAAACAGCGGAATGCATATTTGTCATTGTCGACTTTCTTTTCCTTTACCGTCACTCTCTTGGTTTTCACGCTCATCTCACAAAGGGCTTCGATGAACTTGGTGTAGGCACTCAGTTCTTCCGGGGAAGGGATGGTTTCAAACCAAGGGAAGGAAACCTTGTCCTCGGAAATCTCGATGCGGATGTCGTTAACTGCCAGTGCCTTACGGATCAGACTACCTTTGGCTTCCAGCAGCCTTGTGAGGTTTCCGACCACAATCTTGTCGAGAGGCATCGAAATTGTCAGCCCAGTCGGTTCATCAGTCTCGGTTGTCTCCGGCTGTGTTTCTACGTGGAATCCTGCTTCGGCGAGATACTCGATAAGTTTCCCAATCACCTCGCTGTCTGCACAGTCATCAAACTCCAGATTGCCCTCCTTGGTAACCGTGAAACACTCAATACGATAAGCTGCGCTCGGCATACCGAGGTACTTTGCCTTTGCTTCAGTGAACTCGCTGATGGCCTGCACCAGTACTTTTCTGTTTTCTGCTTTGTAGTCAATGGTCATTGTAACTGCCTCCTTTGAATTTGGTGTAGTACATATATCACTCTAAAGCCCTGAAATAGCAACTTATTTATCTACAGAATCCGCACCAAGAATTGAGTCCGTCAGCTGGGCATAGTACACAATCCCGGATAGGACGAATACCACATTGGGGAGTGCCACACCGTTGCCCCACATCTTATACTCGGCAGAATCGGAGTGCGGGGCTTTCAGCCATTTAATGATCTGCTTTTCCGTTTTCGGTTTGGTGGAAGTGCCAGCAATACGGCGGTGAGTCTCAAACACCTCGCTCCACCAGAAAATATCTTCTGCAGTAGGTTCATCCGTTCCGAGATCATCACACCACCAGTCCGGAAATCCCTGCAGCCTTGCACACTCGGTCGGAGTCAGACGGCGAACAATATAATCAATAGCATCTTCATCATTTACAATAGGCGGGTCTTTATAATCCGTAGCCACCAGCGTGTTTGCCATCTCCTCAGAGACTTCTGTGAAAAAAGATGCCTTGCTGGAAGAATAGGTAAAATTAGCTGCATCCTTTTCACTGAATGCTACTGCGTGCCTGTCTGCCGTATTCAGCGTAAAGGAAACATCCTCACCGATTCCGCTGCCCTGTGGACCGTTCTTTTCCGCTCGGCCGATCATGGAACCCTGCACTGCCACAACAGCAATACCGCCCTGATTGCAGTTGGGATTGCCGCCGTTGGCATCAAGGCAGCGAGAGGTATCCGCTTCATAAAATCCACTATTGGGATTATCCGACTGCATGGAATGACTCGCCTTGGAGCAGATGCCATAAGCCTTCGGTACAAAAACTGTCTGGTCGTTATGCGTTCCGAGTGTGGCAGAAAGGTCATTCTGGATCAGTGCGCCTTTGCCGCCGCCCTCGCATCCACTGCGAATCTTCAGCGTTTTCGGTATCTGCAATACAAACGGCTGATTATTCCCACCAGCTCCAAAGGTGGAAAGCACAGTCTGTGATACACTCAAAGGTCCTGTGTAACGGCAGTCCTGTGAATGATTTTCAAACACAAGCGGAGGATGATGGCTCTCAGCACGAAGGGTACAGGTCACATCCTCTGTTACATCCATGCGGTTGCCGCCCTGGTCATTTAAGCAGAGGCAGCCTGTTTCTCCAGTGCTTTCTGCAGAATCTCCGGCAGCTGTTTTCCACGAGCGGAAGCCCTGCGGAGTATACCCAGACAGGCCTTCTGACTCAAATAATATTTTTCCGGCACACCCGTCTGCAAAATCTGCGACAAGGTAGATACGTTTTCTGCGTTGGGGTACTCCCCAAAACTGCGCATCGAAGAGTCTCCAGGCAACAGAGAAACCTTCTCCCAGAATTTCTCCTGCGTTTGCCCATTTGTCAGATGCAGGCACTGAAAACGCAGGGTCTTTGACTTTGCAAATCTCTTCGAGAACGCATCGGAAGTCTTCGCCGTTGTTACTGGAGAATGCACCGGGGACATTCTCCCACACGATAAATCTCGGATATTTTCCATTGGTCTTGCACCTCATTTCCTTCACGATACGGACAGCCTCATAGAACAGGGAGGAACGACTGCCGTCCAGACCACTGCGTTTGCCCGCAATGCTCATATCCTGACAGGGACTGCCGAACGTGATGATATCCACCGGAGGGAGTTCGGCACCGTTCAGCACTGATACATCTCCGTAGTGTTTCATAAAGGGCATCCGCCTGGTGGTGACACGGACAGGAAAAGGCTCAATCTCCGATGCCCACACAGGGGTAATACCGGAAATCAGGCCTCCTAAAGGAAAACCTGCCGAGCCGTCAAACAGACTGCCCAGGGTCATATTACTCATGCTCCGCCTCCATAGCAGCTGTCACTTCTTTGTAGGTAAGCTTTTTACCGTCACGGATGACATAGATTCCGTCCGTCTTTTCATCGTGACCGCTGATATAGCGTTTCACTGCCACATCTACATATTTCGGCTCTAATTCAATGCCGTAGCAGATGCGGTCAATCTGGTCACAGGCAATCAGTGTGGATGCAGAGCCAAGGAAGGCATCCAGCACGATGCCGTTGGTCTGTGTACATTGCTTTACCAGATAGGCAATCAGAGGAACAGGCTTGCTGGAAGGATGACCGAAACCATCTGCCTTGGAATTCCTGATGCCATCGAATTCAAAGACCGCCTTCTGTTTCTGATCACCGTACCAGATGTGTTTGCCGTCTTTTCGCCAGCCCCAGATAATCGGTTCCATGTTGAATTTCCAGTCGGTACGCATGAGGGGCGCTCTCGGCTTTTTCCAGATAAGCCCCGCACCGACCTTAAATCCAGCATCCTCATAGGCATCATAAAAGAGTCTTGCTTTCATGGTCGCATAGAACACATAAATAGAGGCATCCTTTGCCATCGCCTCGTGCAGACACTGGAATGCCTTCAGAAGAAAATCGTAGGCATCCTTATCATTCAGGTTGTCATTGGCAATCGTACCGGATGTATTGTTGAGGGCAACCATATATGGCGGATCAGTGCAGACCAGATTGACCTTGGAATCACCGACCAATGCCGAATAGGTATCCTGGGCAGTGGAATCACCGCAGATAACACGATGCTTGCCGAGATGCCAAATGTCTCCGGTCTTGGAGAAGCACGGCTTTGCCAGTTCTTCCTTCACATCGAAGTCATCCTCTTTGGCCTCTTTTTCCTCTGCAAACAGGTCTGCGATTTCCTGCTCGTCAAATCCGGTAAGGGAGATATCGAAATCAGCACCCTGCAATGCTTCAATCTCCACACGCAGCAGCTGTTCGTCCCATCCGGCATCCATCGCCATGCGGTTATCCGCAATGACATAGGCTTTCTTCTGAGCGGGAGTCAGGTGGTCAACGAATACACAGGGAACTTTCGTAATGTTTTCACCACGGGCAGCCAGTACTCTGCCATGTCCGGCAATGATGTTATAATCCCGGTCGATGATGACCGGATTGATGAATCCAAACTCACGCAGAGAGGAACGCAGTTTGTTGACCTGCTCCGGGGAATGGGTTCTCGCATTATTTGCATAAGGAATCAGCTTGTCGATGCTGACGAGCTGCATATCCGTTGTCGTAGTCATCGTACCAGCCCCCATTCTGCAAATTTCTCAAATCCACCGAGAGACTCAATGTAGTTCTTTGCGATCTCTACGATTTTGGAATAGGGAATACCATCCACGGTATCATCGCCGATGGCACAGCACAATTCCACGGTCTTTCCGGTTTCCTGCGCCTTGAGCCATGCATAGATATTAACGGATACATCGGCTTTGGAAAGATCCTCGCCGTGCAGACCGCCGCCCGTTACGGAATCAGCCATATCAGAGCCAAGTTTGCGATTGGTTGCTCCGGTATCGACATTCGTGCCGCCGGTCCATTCACCCAAAGGATTGACCTCTGCACCTCTGTACTTTTTCTTCAAAAGTACATTCTTTGCATTGCTTTGGCAGATAATAAGCCTTGCCTGATCAAGAATGTACTTTCCATCATACGGATAGGAAGTGTAGATATCCTTTGCGATTCTGGACAGAGCCTTCTGCTCTTCGGTCACAGGCACACCACGGAAAATGCCGTTGTCACCGCAGCGGATGCCTTCTTTCTGATTGCCTGCAAGAATCTCATCCTGCGGACGGATATCCGTAATGACTGCCATTGGCCCGGCAATGCGAGTCACAATGCGTTTGATCTGCTCCGCAAAGATGTCCGCACTGGTTTCCACAATGACATAGCACATGCCATGACCGATAAGCACCTCCACGGCTACCTTGGGATTGGCCTCTGTCTTGTACGCAAGGTCAACGATTGCACCTGCGATTCTGTCTGCCACCTTATCTGGATGGCTGGGATTTACTTTTTCGAACATAATCAGACTCCTTTTCTGGTGCGAAGTAACCGCTCCATCACATCATCCTGCGGTGTTGCCCCGGTAAATTCCGATGAGCAGTTTTCCTTTACGATCTGGAAAATCTGATACCACAGGTTATTGACCTGTTTCATATAATTCTGTGACATGGAGACATACGGTGAGGCAATGGCTGCCCCTGTAGTAGGGTGCTTTGCCAGAAAACCGAATTCTGAAATGGCGTGTTCGCACTGTATCCATCGGCTGACCGACATGGCATAATTTCGGATCAGCTGTGCGCTGACCAGTTTTTCACAGCCACGCTCTTTCAGCCATTTCCATGTTTCTTCAAAAATTTCTGCGGCATCAAATTCCTCGCCGTTCTTCTGCTTATCCTGCATATAGCTTTTCGGTGCAGGCATTTCCGCACCACTCAGGTTGGTGCTGTCCGGCAGTTCTATTACGGTAAGGGTTCGCCCGCCCGGATTTCCGTTATCCAGTTTTTCTGCGAGGGATTTGGACTTCCTTCCGCTTCCGGCTCTTGCTCCGCCTCGCATTGTTCCGTCTTTTGCCAATGCTCTCACCATCCTTTCCAGGACTCTTTGGCAATACCCCGTTTGATTTCGCTTTTTTTGCGCACGAAGGGGCGGCACCGTTGCCCGGTGGGGGAAGCCACAGAGATTCTGACCGCCCTACGGTCTGCCGCCTTCGCTGTTACAGCAAAAATTCCGAGAGAACAAAAACACCTCCTTTACTCGGAGGCATGACTGTTTTTATCAGAATCTTTTGGCGTGTTGTGCCATCTGTCACCACGCTCCGCATGAATGCGAGCATGACAGCTTTTGCACAGCGAAATGAGATTGTCTCTGTCGTGCGTACCGCCTTGTGCAAGCGGCAGCTTGTGGTGGACTTCCTCGACCGGAACGATGATGCCCCGGCTGAAGCACTCCTCACAGAAGGGATGGGTCTTAACATAGCTGGCACGGATCCTCGACCACGGTCGGCCGTACCTACGGCGTACAGCAGGGTTACGGCCATACTTCTCGTAGTTTTTATTGGACTGTTTGGTATGTTCCTCGCAGTACCTGTCATGTGTCAGCTTTCCACATCCTGGCCAGTGGCATGGGTGCGCAGGCTTATATGGCATAGCATTCACCTCCGTCTGGGCACAAGAAAAGCCGCCGAAGAATTACTCCCTGGCGGCTTGGTTCTTATCTATTCTCTTTTCGCATTATAATAGTAACATAAAAACTTACTCTATTTCTCTCCATTTTACTGACATTTTTCAGGAAGAACGAGCATCTTCAGTGCCTTATCATGGAGACGATAGATATTCTTGACACCTGTGCACATCTCCGTTGCAATGTCTTCCCACTGCTCGAAATTGAGGTATCTCTTTTCCAGAAGCAGACGGCACTCCTCATCATCCACCGCTTTTATAACAGCAAGGATCTCGTCCTTCAGATCCACCAGATTATCGATGTCTGCATTGATTTCATTCTCAAGCATCAGAATCTTGATGATGATATCTTCCATGCGATGGGTGTTGCGAGTGGGACTTCCGGGCATATCACTAAGTGTGGAAGTTGCTTTGGCTGCCAGGTCATGCAGGGAAGATACCTGTACGATTTTGGTGTTGATACGCTCGTCCAGATAGCGAGCCTGTTTCAAATACTGTTTTGCTGTCATAATCACTCTACCTCCATCTGCAGATTTCTCATCAGCATCTCCGGATCAATTCCCGTCAGAATGCCAAACCAGCCGGAACGGAAGAACCGCTCACATTCATTTTTCGCAGCAAGACCATCCCTGTCTTTCGGATGTCTCGCCACACGCTTCAGTGCCGTGCGGTAATCCTTCACTGCCTGCAATACAATGGCATTTGCCAGTCTTTCATAAGAATCCATATCAGAATCCTCCTTTGCTGTATTTCCGATGCAGCATTGGAGCGTTGCTTCGATGTATCAGAGTGCATTGATGCCGTTTACTACAACTTTAACTTCATCCACAGAGCGGACAACCACAGCTGTCCCTCCAGCGGCGAGTATCTTGCGGATGGTCGATTCCTGCAGTTTGGTCGGCTTACCGACATCGGTCTTGACTTCAAAACTGCAGAAGTGTCCATTGATGCAGGCAATGATGTCCGGGATGCCTGCCGTCCCATACATACCGCCATGCTCTTTCCAGCAGAAGCACTGTGGTACGCTCTTCAGATATTTCATGATTGCTTTTACGATATCTGATTCTTTCATGTGTCCAAAACTCCTCTCCGGCAGTTCGTGAAGAATCCTTCTGCCTGTTTCCTTGTCCGCCGAACGGAAGTGTCCGATCTTATCTGTCCGGTTAAAACATCGATATTTCAGTGGTTTTGACACATTGGACACTAAAAATCCCATTTCTTCACACAGTCCGTCTAAAAACAATGATTTTGTGGAAATTTATGTTTTTACGCATGCATATATAAAGATATAGAGAATTTGGTGTCCAATGTGTCCATGACAATGGTTTTATGCCAGAAGTTCCTGCAGACGGATACCCTTTAAGGTGCGTCTCTTTCCGGTTTTGTCCTTGCCCTTGGAAACATCGGTCACCACGGCAGTGAGATTGGACACAAAGGTACGCTGAGCGAACGGCTTCAGACCACATTCCTCACAGTATGCTTTATAGGCATTGAACAGTTCCGTAGAACCAACTTCATAATCAGCACCTATTTCGCAGCTTTCCTTTACAAAGGACAGTACGGAATCGCTCTCCTCACGGTACTGCTGCAGTTCCAGTTCATTGACTTCGGTTTCAGAGAATCGATAATTATTGTTCATCAGCCGCTTTAACCCTTCCAATGCGAACATGAAGATGCCGTCCGCTTCGCTGCGGAATTTCTCCAGGAGATTGGGGTCACGCTGTGCTTTCGGCACGGTATGTGAAAAACGGATGATAATAAGGCGGCGGTAGAAACCTTCGGAGCGGTCACCATAGTTTTTCGGAATGCTGTTGCAGGAGAAAAGAAGCCTTGCCGTAGACTGAAAGGAAAACGGATTCTTGTTCTTTTTCTCCACGGTCAGAAAATCCTCACCAACCAATGCTTTGAAGATACCGTTGTCATCGATGTTCCTGGTCGGAAGATCTGCGAAGATATTCGCCAGCTTGCCGAAAAGTTCTGCTGTCTTGAAACGTTCATTCAGAGACTGCCAGGATACATTGCTTACATTTTCCTTGCCCAGGAGCAGTTCATTCAGCACACGCAGGAGTACGGATTTTCCTGCTCCCGCCGCACCGACAATGACGAAGCATTTCTGGGCAGAGTTCACCGGAATCAGGAAATATCCAAGCATCTCCTGCAAAAGAGCTACCTGTGCCATATCACCATCCATGCTGTCGGCAAGGAACTTTTTAAACAACGGACAATCGGCCTTCGGATCATAGCTGACGGAAAGCTGCACCGTAGAATAGTAATCCGGGGTATGCTCGGTCAGCGTATTTTCCAGCACATTATACAGACCATTGCGAAGATTGATGATAAACGGGTTTGCATTGAGATCCTTGATATCTTTTCTCACACGCAGACGCCACTGCTTTTCCGCATCCACGATCTGATTCATCCTGGTCTCCCGAACGAGCATTTTTTTCTGACACAGATGCTGTGCTTCCATTTCGGACATTTCCATGTACACACCGCTACCATAGGAATAATGCTGTTCGGCGGCATAGAATACCTTTTCATGTTCTTCCATATCAGCCGCCAGCACACCTGGCAGAAAACGCAGACCTTTCTCAGTCGGTTCATACCACAAAGGGATCTCCTCTTCTACTTTATGCTTTCTCGCTTTCAGACCATTTTGATATGCTTTTGCCGCTTCCTTATACATAGAATCCAGCGTTTTCAGCACAGGGGCTTTGAACTTGAAGTGATCCCTCAGTTCAACATTAACCATGGAATATGCCAATGCCACATCCTGATTGAACAGATATTCCTTTACAAAAACAGCCGCTGTCTGCAGGTCTTCGGTAACAGAATCCTGCACTGGCAGTTCCGCAATCAGAGAACGCAGTCCCTCGATGCTCATAGGAAGATGGCACAGTGCTGCCGGGGACTTGCATTTGCATTCACCGGATTCCATGCGAGGACACTTGAAACCTTTTTCGGCGATGGTTCTGCAGGTGATTGGACGGGTGCCGGATTCCAGAAAATGATTGATCTTCCTCTGCGTATTTCCGGCATCGTATCCGGGATAATCGGCAGACAGCTTATGGATCAGTTCTACGCCGCCCTCAAAGACGGCAAGGTTTGAAATCATGGCATACCAGTCATGCTCCGACAGGGAGGCGGCGTTCTGATGGCAGTGTCTAATGAAGTCGCATTCATGCGTTACGATGTTCAGACCTTTTTCCGAGCCTTTCTTCGTTTCCAGCGGAGCATCGGTCTCCACCTGCGGAAGGTGTTCTGCAAGCTGTGCCTGCGTATATTTGCGTTCCGGATGAAAAAGGATACACTCCACCTTCACATGGTCTTTCTTGCAATGATCATATCCGGGCAATCGCATGACACGGCTCTCATTGACACAGGCAGGGTCACCACCGAAGTATTTGACCAGCCCTTTCTGGATAGAACGGAACTTCAATACCTCCCCGCCGGAGATGAACCAATAGGTATGCAGGGACTTCCGCGTTTTAATAATCATGGAAGGGGCAAGAGGAAAGGCATCGATTTTTGCCTGCTGCTCCTCAAAAGTACCACTGTCCATTTCTACAAACTGGGCATTGATGCGGGTAATACTGTCATCATCGTGGCCACCATAATTAACCACATAGAAAATACCTCGGTGCAGAGCGTTGTGCCGTTTCAGCGTATCTTCCATAGAAGCAAATTTTCCGCATTCCACAGACAGTTTCTGCCCTTTATAGATATCGTCCTTACGATCTGCAAACACACGCAGGCATACGGTATCCTGTGCATTGAACAGACTGAGAAGAACCTGCTGTGCTGAAACTTCCATCAAACTCCCTCCTTCACATAGCGGACACGCTTGCCCAGCTTCTTTGCCTCTGTGATTTCCTGCTGCATCCCGGCAGATACTTCACCGAACACCCAAATCTCATCGCAGACCGCCAGAAGGGAAAGACCGAACATCAGCCCCAGTTCACGCTCCTCCTCGCTGTCATCGTTCAGCATACCAGTGGCCGCATACAGGATATGGCTTGCCACGGGGATACAGTTTTTCTTAATGACATATCTGCAGTAATCCAGTGCGGCAGCAGTATTGGCCGCCACATCTCCTGCATAAGGGGATGCCACATAAATCTTCCTGCGATTTTTCATTTCATTTTGTCTCTGCCAGACCTTTTTACGAGCCTGACGATATTCTTTCATCACATTGCTAATAGCTGCTCCAGCTGTCGGATCGCTATAGCCTTCAAAATTTTTATACATATCAGCTCTCCAATTCTTCCATCTGTCCAAATGTAGGACCGGCAGATGCTTCTGCCACAAGAGGCAAATCAAACTCAGGAAACGGCTGCTGTTCCATGCAGCCTTTGATAAATGCGACCGCCTCGGTCAGCTTGTCCTCCGGGATGATAAAGGTCAGTTCATCATGAATCTGCAGGATAGGCTTCAGCCACGGACGCTCCGGCAATCCTAAAATGATACGGCCAAGTGCCAGTTTCAGAATGTCTGCTGCCGTACCCTGTATTGGGGTATTCATACTGCAGCGTTCCGCAAAACTTTTCTTGCCCCAGTCTTCTGAACGGATACTGGGAAGGTATCTGCGTCTACCAAGTCTTGTTTCAACATACATCCTGCGATAGGCATCTGCTTTGGTCTCTTCCTGCCATGTGACCAATGCCGGGTAGCCCGCTTTTAGATTAGCGATGATTTCCTGGCACGCTTCCACGCTCTTTTCGACCCCGGCTTTGAACTTCAGCGTTTTCTGAAGGCCGCGGGGAAACAGACCGTAAAATGTACCAAAATTCACATTCTTTGCGATAGTGCGGCGTTCCTTATAATTTTCTGCGTGCTTGTCCTGTGCCTGGTCGTAAGGAATATTGAAGATAACACTGGTGGTCGCTGCATGGATGTCTCCGCCTGTGCGGTAAGTATTCATCATGGTTTCATCCTGACAATAATGCGCACCGACACGAAGTTCGATCTGGCTGTAATCGCAGCTGACAATGAGACAGCCCTCCGGTGCTTTGATGAAATTACGCACTCCAATAGGGTCATTCGTTTTTCTCGGAGCATTCTGGAGGTTGGGGCTATTGCAGCTGAATCTTCCCGTATCCGTGGACAGGGCATAGAAGTTTGGATGAATGCGCCCGGTAGCCGGGTTGATGTATTTCATATAGCCATCAATATAAGTCGATGTGATCTTGTTCCATTTGCGATACTCCTGCACCAGTTCAAACAGATGAGACAGTTCTGGGCGATTAGCATCGCACCACTCTTTCAGCATAATCATGGTGGCATCGTCCGCAGCCTCACGATTACTCTCGGTCGTTTTGAGAACAGGTAGCCCCAGATCATTGAAAAGAAAGGACTTGAAGGCATTGGTGCTGCAATTGCTGCCGATATTCACATCACCGATCATGAACGAAATCTCTCTGCGGATACGCTCCATCTCGGTATCGGCTTCTGCTTTGCGTTCCTGCATCAAAGGAATGTCCATCGGCACACCATTGTATTTCATAATCCCAAGATATACAGCGGTCGGGCTTTCCACCTCTTCCACCAGAAATCTGTGCTTCGGCAGGAAGCGGTCAAACCAGTTATTGAAAATATGATACAAGCGAAGGGCAAAGTCCGCATCGGCACAGCTATAGCGAATCGTTTCCTCATCCATGGAATCCAGTTCATCAAAATGCTTACCATCCGTTACGGAAGAAAAGGAAGGGAGCGGTTCTCCGCAGAGTTCCTTGGCAAGATTTTTCAGACCGGAATCTGACAGCTTACGAAACTCATAGGCATTCTTCAGTGTCAGCTGTGATGCGGCAATCGTGTCATACACGGGCGGCATGATAACGATTCCTTTCGCGTAGGAGAACATCGACTCAAAGGAAAGGTTATGGGCAATCTTGACGATGCTTCGGTCTGTCAGAAATTTTGTAAGCAGAGTATCAAATTCTGCTTTAGGCATATTGGGACCAACCTTGTGAGCAACGGGAATCATGATGCCCGTATGCTCCCGGACACACAGGCTCAATGTGCAGATATGGCTTTTCGCCGCATCAAGAGCGGCTTTGTCTTCATCGTGGTAAATATCGTCCGGAGCAGTTTCATAATCAAAGGACACAATTTTTGCATCACCCAGATATGCCCTTACCTCTGCCGGATCGGTCACGCATCTATATTTATTTTTAATATCGTTCATGGCGAGTACCTCATTTCAGAAATGCCCTAACCGCAGGAGGTGAACCTCCCACGGCGGGCATGGTTTATAGGTGCATTACTTCAAAGGCTCAATGATTTCTCCGGTCTCTGCATCCACGAATGGCGTACCATCCACCATTGCGGCGGTAGTCAGCCCGGAAGCGTAATCTTTCATCTGATCAGCCATAGCATCAATGTTCTTCTGCTCGATAGCATCCAGACTGCGGACTACCTTGAATACCGCCTGGCTGAAATCGATGCCGGATGCGCTGGCAGCCTTGCGGAGACTGATTTTGGTTACTACCTGATTTGGACGCTTGCCACGGGCAAGCAGGATCTGCACATACTTGGTGAATCCCTTCAGAGACCCGGTAGGCAGATTCAAAATGAGCGGAAAAATCTCATTTTCACGGAGCAGGTACAGCATACGGCGGTTCTTGCAGGCTTTGCTCTTACCCTCACCACTGCCAAACTGGTTAAACGGACAGTTCTTACAGATACCACCCGGATTGCCGTTTCCGGTAATTCCATCAAAGCTGCCGCAGTCAGGGGGATTACTGCCGCCCTTGTATGCCTCGGTATAATAGCTGTTAGCCGGATGGGAGTAGAGAATGACAGCTTCGATCTCCTTGACCAGATCACTGCTTTCACCATCTTCGGAAGGAACTTCAAATGCGGTCATTCCGCCGGAAGGAATCTTGATACGGTCGAACTTAAAGTCCAGATCCGCACAGTCATCGTTCATAGCATCCGCGAGGAAATCCATATTTGCGATTGCGCTGTATCCACTTACTGCAGCCATTTCAGTGGTTTCGTTCTTAATTGCTTCTGACATAATTCATGTCCTCCATATACAGAAATTGGTTTATATTTGTTCTCAGTATTTCGTTGTATCAGCGGGGAAGGATTAAGCCTTCCTGACTCCGACCGTAACCTTCTCAAATGTGGAAACCACATGGTCAAGCCATGCTGGTAGTTCATCTTCGTTGGCGGCAAGCTGCTCTTTGCAGAAACTTGCCAGTGTGTTGGCATTGACCGTCTCGGTAACCAACGAACCATAGCCGTTTCCCTTAAGGGCTGCAAACAGTTCTTCCTTACAGCCGACAGCCGGGGATGCATACAGTCTGCTGTTCAGATAAAAGGTACTGCCGTTACGGGTAAACTTGTCCAGTTCCTGCTCTGCCATTGCATCGGACAGGTCACGGTCGAGCTGCTCGATTTCGGCATTCGCAGCCTTTACCTGTGCTTCAAGATTTTTCTTCCGTTCTTTGGCAGCCTTCAGACGGTCAGCCATTTCAAAAATCTGTGCATTATCCATGGTCGTTCTCCTCCTTTCCAATACCTTGGTAAAAAGAACAACCCCCGGGCCTCCAGGCTTATATCTGGAACGGATTTCTGCCCTTGCGGTAGTCATCTACCAGCGTTTTGGCAAGATCGATCTTGTCACGAAGAGAACGGAGAATCTTTCTGTCCACAGTGCTGCGGGCGATCAGATAGATGTAGTGGCAGTTTTCGCGCTGTCCTACACGATGGATTCTGGCCTTAGCCTGATCAAAGTCGCTCATGCTATAACTAAGACTGTAAAAAACCATGGTGGATGCAGCAGTAAGGGTAATACCAAGACCCGCGGCTGCGATCTGACCGATGAACACACGGCAGTCGGCATCCTTCTGGAATCGGCGCACCTCTTCGGCTCTGTCTTTCACCCCGCCACGGACTATGGCATAACCGATTTTCTTCTTTTCAAGCAGTGCCTGAATATCATTCAGTTCCGGCACGAATCTTGCCATGACCACCAGTTTCCTGTTTTCGGAAACGGCGGTATCGATAATATCAGAAAGCGCATCCAGCTTGGCAGTGCTGACCATATGCGTATCCTTTTCATCATCAGTCAAATGCCCGCCCGTCACCTGTGAGAGACGGAGCAGCTTGGTAAGGATGTTTGGAGCACTCACTTCACTATCACGCAGTTCGGCAAAGGACTCTTTCTCCAATTCCTGATACAGTTTCAGTGCCTTCGGCTCAAGATCGATGGTACGAATCTCTTCAGTGATTTCCGGGAGATCCAGACACTCCGCTTTTGTCACACGGAAAGCAATGCTATGCAGGCGGCGAAGAAAATCTCCGGTCATTTCTTTTTTGAACACCGGGGTATGCTGACCGTAGCCGGACATATAAAAGAAGCGGTTACGGAAGGCATAGAAGGATGTTCCGAAAATACGGCTGTTCAGATAGCGGTACTGGCTGTAGGCATCGATTTCACGGTTGGTGATGAGTGTGCCTGTAAGCAGCAGTTTGTATCTTGCATGGTCACCCAAAGTATGCATGGTCTTGCTCTGCTGACTGCGGTTTTCCTTCAGCTTGTGACCTTCATCGGCGATGATGAGGTCAGCATTGAATTTCAGCAGTTCCGGTTCAAGGATTCTGGCACTTTCGTAATTCACAACTACGATTTCCAGCCCATCAGTCTTACCAACTTCGGAAAGCTGCTGTCTTTTCTTTGCGGATGTACCTTTCAAAACTGTCAGCGTATAGGGGAAAGCAGCAAACTTTTCAAATTCCTCCTCCCACACGCCAAGGATGGACAGCGGTGCAACAACAAGAATGCGGTTTACTCTGCCAAACTGATAAAGGATGCCAGAAATACCGATAGAAGTGATCGTTTTGCCTGTACCCATTTCCATAAGAAGTGCCACTCCATTGCTTCTGAAATCAGAAGGGAGGAGGCCGAATCTCATGCAGGCAAAATCAAAAGCCTGTTGCTGATGCTGGTACGGCTTAACCGTAATCGGCATCGGAAGAGATTTATTCGAAATCATCCGTTCACCTCCAATCCAAGTGATACACGCACGGCTGCATCGACTCTTGCCATATCTTCCGGCCGGAGTTTTTCCACAACAGATAAGATGTCTCGCTTATCAATCGTTGCTATCTGCTCCGTCTGTACAACAGAAACCCAAAGATTGTCATAGTGCTGAAGAACCACATGGGTCTTCATATCCAGCCGTTTCATCTGCGAGGTAAGAAAAGCAACGATAACTGTCGGACTGTATTTGTTTCCGATATCGTTCTGAATCACGACCGCCGGATGTGTACCGCTGACAACATGACCGCTTGCATTTTCATTGCGGACATAAACAACTGTTCCTCTGGTCAGTTCTGTCATTTCGTTTTTTAATTCAGCCATTTGCTCGTTCCTCCCGTACCTCATGAATTTCAATGTTTCTTACGCTCGTGCCGGGTTGTAATACCAGCACCTCGCAGAAATCGCCAAAGATCAGATTCAAAAGCCGCTGGGGAAGGCAAACCTTTTTGCTCCCAAGCACCTGCTTTTTCTGACCACTGCGGTCTGCAATATTGATTTGTACTCTGTGCTGCAGATTCATCATTTTTCTTATCCTCCTGTTCAATGAACGGGTCTGCACCCGGAGGTTGTATCTCTTCCTCTGTTACATTTGGAAAAACAACAACCCCCGGTCAGACCGCAGTGATTACTTCTTACGCTTGCGGGGTTTTTCCACACCGAAATGCTTGCAGCCCTTGACGATAATCTTGTTCCAGCGGTTTGAAATGGCCTGCTGGGTAACCTTCTTTCCAGTTCGGGATTCTTCCTCACGGCGAACATCTTCGAGGTACTTCCATGCCCCAAGATGGTCATAGACCAGGTCACGCTGTGCTTCGGTCAGTCCCTCCATAAATTCGAGAATAGCTGCAATCTTCTCATCCATCGGTGCGTCTTCCGGGAACAGCAGGGTAAAGGGATCTGACTTGGTGTCTTCAACCTCATCCCACGGATTTGCCGTATCTTCACCACTCTTGCTGGAACGCTCATAGCGGGCAAGTCTGTCGGAGAAGACCTTGTCGGTGTGGCGTTCATATTCATCCTGCTTTACATCCTCGTCATGGTCGATGCTGTCAAGAAGAATCAGAATCTCGCGGTCAATAGTGCGGACCGTACCGTCCAGATCGGTGTATTCCTCGCCGATGTTGATATGTACCGGAACTTCCTTTTTCAATTCTTCGTCCCAGCGGTAGTAGGTGTACCCGCTGTCGGTGAGATAGTTTTTGCGATCCTCACGGTATGCACTGGTACGGGTCAGTGCTGCATTGTTGTTTTTGGCTTTCATTCAGTGTCCTTTCCCGTTCCTGGCAGGACGGTGGACACAAAAAAGCCGAGGCAACAATGTACCCCGGCTGAAGCATCCCAAAAACGGCATGACAAGACACGGTGGTACATCGGAAGGCAAACTCAGCCTCATAAAAACTGCTGAGTATAAATCCTTCTGTATCCACCGTCCCTATGGCCATCTTGGAACGATTTGATATTATTGAAGTTCTTCTTTCCCACAACAGGGGAGGATGAACAGGTTGATTATTCAAATCAACTTCTCTGTTCACCCTCGGCGGAATTACTTACGCTTACCGCTCGACTTGGTCTGCGCCAACGCACTTCCAGCTACAGATTTTGCCTTGGAGCCATAGCGTCCATCGCGCAGAATCTGACTTGCCTTGGTTGCAACCTTGGCACTGGTCTGCTTCTTGTTAGCTGCCATGTTCTCACCTCACTTTCACTATTTGGTGTAGTAAGAGAAACTGATTTTTTATTTTTGCAAATATTGCTTTCTGTTCGCAAACGAAAATTTTGCAAAATCTGTAGAAGTTTCGGTGCGGTCGTGATATAATTACTTATAAAACTAATCCTCTGCCGAATGATAGCGATAGTACTCGACCGCATCGTCTTACCAGCCCGTCTTACGTGATTCAGTTTATCAAATTCGCATTTTTGAAAACCGGACTGGTCGGATACTTTCGGACACTCTCGGACAGAGGTATTTTGTAGACAGGAGGCAAATAGCACATGACATTTTCCGAGTATGCTTTAGGTCTTTCGCCGTATATCTCATATGGCAAATCTGAGCATGACTATTTCACAGAACTTGTCGGCAACTTCGTTCAGGATGCCGCTATGGACTCCTGCAAATTGCTAAAACGACAAGCAGATACGAAATACCGCTACATAACTGGCAAACGCCTTATTCAATCCAAGGATGCACAATACCTTTACGACTATCGTGATAAGAGCAAATTCGCCGATTGGATATCTGAAAGGATGGATGAATCTGACTCCTATGACAATGCCGTAGTGTGGTTGGCAGACCAGAACATTTCTGGCGGTGATCCTTGCGATGCTTGTGCGGACCTGTTGGAAAGCATCCTTTTAAACATCATTAATAGCACACCTACGACTCGTGCGAGCCAGGAATTAGAAATCGATTTACAGCTTATTGATGACATCCAGAAAAAAATAAAGTCGCTGCCTCGACCGACGGTTGTGCCGGTTCCGAAGACAGCGACTCAGGATGAGCAAATATATATTGATGAACTGTGTCGAGCATATGGAGAGGCAGAGGGTATGAATACTTTCTCGCTAGATGACCTCGCCTCCTTTCCGGATTATGGTGATGACCTTGAGGATCGACGCATTGATTTCTATGCCGCTGAAACAATACGTCGAGGTGTATTAGAATTAAAGGCTGGTAGCCTTATAGGGCAATTCGAGGTGCTAAAGGATGAGACCTTTGATGGCGTAAAGGACACCGCAAGACAAACACACCCCAATGGATATGAACGGATGTTAGCTGTTATGACACAAGCAGTTAATGCTCCGGTTACAAACTACATCCTCAGTTCATCGCCTTATTGGATAAGCGGAAAAATCAAAAAAGGCATCTGCCATCACCTTGTCAATGACGGAAAGCTGAAATGGGTAAGGAGGAATACAAAGAAATGAATGAATCAGCCATTGGCTCAATCTTTGAAATATCGCTCCGTATCCTTTTGATGCTGAATGAATTATCGCCCTTGCGGTTAGACGAGCAGCAGATTGGAGCAGTTGACTTTATATCGATATATGCTTCTGATTTTGGATTATTGGATGAGAACCTTCACGGATATAACAACTATAGATATAGCGAGTTTCCCGCCCGAAAACAAATGGTAGCTTCTGCTTTAAAAAATCTTGTTCTGGATGGGTATATCAGTCTGCATCCGACTCCGGCAGGATATCAATATTCTATTCAGGAATTAGGAGTATCCACTTGCGGAAAATTTACAAGCAGCTATGCGAAGGAATACATCATCGCAGTAAATTCTGTCATTAAAAGGTTTCATGATATTAATGCCACTGCGATGCTAAGAGAAATTAACATCCGCACTGTTCAATCACTACAGGAGGTCGGACATGAATAGATTCTATATTAAAAAACTCATTGTGTCTGGTGGTGGACACAATGCATCAGTGATTGATTTTAAGCCAGGCTTAAACCTTATACTGGGACCTTCCAACACAGGAAAAAGCCTTGCGATGGATTGTCTAGATTATATGTTTGGCTTCTCTCCGAAAAAAGATCATCCTTCAAAAATTGTTGACAACAACTACGGTTACGAGCGAATTGCACTTCATTTGGCAACTGCCAACGGGACAGTTATTCTTGAACGCAAAATCGGTGATACTAAAATCACTGTCAGCGGCACAGACCCTACTGTAGACCCTGGTACATATAGTATTGGACATAAGGCAAAGAAAAATATCAATGCTGTATATCTGCACCTTCTCGGAATTGATGATGTGCATCAGGTTCGTTCAGCCGAAAAAGGATCAAAGACACAGGAGTTAACTTGGAGAAGTATGCTCCACCTCTTTTTCCTGAAACAGAATGATGTTGCCAGAGAGAGTTCTGCACTGTTAGCTCCGGGAAGCTTCGGACATACAGTATCTGCAGCTGTTCTGCTATATCTTTTAACAGGTCAGGATGCGAATAATCTTGATACAGAAGAAGATCCCAAAATCAGTGAAGCAAAGAAAAAGGCACTTATTGGCTATATTCAAGATAAGGTCGATGAATTTACCAGAAGGCGTGAGAGTTTAGAGGAAGCTCTCACTGCTTCCGGTATTGCTGACCCTCGCTCCCGTGTTGAGCAGGTAAGGAAAGAGATTGCTGAGTTACAATCACAAATCGATGCCGCTACGCAGGAGAGCCGACAGCTTATGTCGCAGATTTATGAATGGAACGGAAAACTCTCAGAGTCCAGAACTGTTGGGTACAACTTCGCTGTATTACGTCAGCAGTATCAATCTGATATAAGAAGAATTGGCTTCATCGTTGATGGTGCGGCAACCATCACGGCAGTTCGCAAAAGGGTTAAATGTCCTATTTGCGGAGAAGAAACCGAGCGCATACAAGACACTTCGTTTGTTGACGCATCTGCTGCCGAACTTGAGAAAATTAAAGGTCACTTGTCGGAACTGAGTGATGCACAGCGAAGCGTTGCTCACCAGCAAGAAACTATCCTTGGAACGATTCGAGAATTAGAAGAAAAGAAAAATGCCATTGAAGTACTGATTTCCGAACAGCTACAACCTAAATTATCTGTGTTTGAGGAACAACTTGAGCAACAACTTGCGATGATTCGCCTCACAAGCGAATTAGAAGTGGTTCGTCAACACGAAATACAATATAGGAGTGAACTATTTAGCAAAGAAACCGAGGAGACATCTGCTCCTTCAAAGCACAATATTTATAATGATTACGATTATGATATCATACAAGGATTTGAAACAAAGTTGCGGGAAATCCTGCAAGCATCCAAGGTAGGCGGTGCGGCGTCAGCAAGGCTTAATATGGAGAATTTTGATATTGAACTTGGCGGTTTAAAGAAGTCTGTTTCAATGGGCGGCGGTTACTGCGGAATCATAAATACGATTGCAACGCTTGCTATGAGTGGGTATCTTATTGACCTTGATAGAATCGCCCCTGGTTTCTATGCCGTAGATTCCTCACTAACGCAATTATCGGAGGCGGAGCATAAGGAGAAGAACGATACGATAAAACAAAATTTTGTTGAGTATCTTATCGCCCACGCTACCGAACGGCAGGTGATTCTTGTCGAACAGGTAAAACGGATGCCTTTTATCCCCGAAGAAGATGAGAAAAACGGCATCCACGTGGTCCAGTTCTCCAGGAACAAGACTCAAGGTAGGTACGGCTTCTTAAGCGAGGTTTATAACCCCGAGGATCAGTAATACCGTTTTCTGCACGCAAAATTATTAGGAGGTGAAGAATGCGTATTAGTTATAACAAACTTTGGAAATTGTTGATAGACGAAGAAATGAATAAACGCGATCTGGCGGAAAAGAGCGGTGTAAGTTCGGCATCTATTGCCAAGCTAAGTAAAGGGGCAAATATTACTACCGATGTTCTGCTTAAAATCTGCGAGGCTCTCCATGTTCATCTCGAAGATATCATGGAAACAATTGATGATTAAGGTGATGGTATGGAGATAACCATCAAAGATGATTTCAACCTTAGTCGAATAGCACAGAGTGGTCAGTGTTTCCGAACATGCGAATTCCCTGATGGAACTTTCCGATTTGTCACTGGCTCACATGTTCTCTACATCAAAGAAGTGGCTACCGAAAAATACGAAGTCAGCTGTGATAAAAATGAATGGCAAAGTGTCTGGTGGAAATATTTCGACTTTGGGAGAGATTATCAGTCTATCCGAAATAGCATTCCTAATACTGACAGCTACATGAACACCGCTGCCTCTGAAGGAAAGGGAATAAGAATCCTACGACAAGATCCCTGGGAAATGTTGATAACATTTATTATTTCTCAGAGGAAAAGTATTCCTGCAATCAGAAATTGCATAGAACTGCTGTGCAATGCATATGGAACCCCTGTCCAGACTGACCGTGAAACATTGTGGCTTTTCCCATCTGCAGAACAATTATACCGAGCATCTGACTCTGAGCTGCAGAATTGCAAACTGGGATATCGTATTGGCTACATTAAAGATGCTAGTGCAGCTATATATGAAGAAAAAATAAATCTCTCCAATATAGGTCGTTATGATGATATTGATTTGTTCACAGAACTCAAATCTATCAAAGGTGTCGGAGATAAAGTAGCAAACTGTATATGTCTATTCTCATATGGC
>CAVGEP010000006.1:8551-25467 GCA_963628105.1 Alistipes communis | reverse complement strand
TGAACCCGGAAAATCTGAAATAGGGCTTTTGAAGCAGCTACCCGCAAGCCACCGGCGACAAGTGCGCGAGTGGGAGAAATACTTTTCGCTTTTGCTACCAAGAGCCGCCGCCCCCTCCCCCGAAGCCCCCTCCGGTAAATCCTCCGCCGCCAGCGCTAAAGCCGCCGCCACCTGTATCTATGTCTCCTGCGGCGATTTCGATATTACTTGACACCGCCCGGCTGCAATTCCTCATCATGGAAGAGTAGAACCAGGCGTTGAAGATCATATCATCCGCACTGTCGCCGTAGTACCAGGACGGCTTTTCGATATTTATATTCTCAAAGTTTTTCGCCCATTTATCCGTAACCCCAAGCACATAAGCATAAGGCAGAATGTTGTAGAAATAGCTTGGATTTTCCTCCACCAACGCATTTATCCTATCCGCTTCCGCAGTCTCAATAAAGTTTTTCAGACCGAGGATTTTCCCCATGAGCTGCGTGCTCTTAGGGGTGCGTTTTTCCATCATACATGCCGCAAGTTCGCAAATGACCTCACAGACTGCGAATACCCCAGCGCACAGGAGGCTTTCCGTATCAACATAAATCAGCACCGCGGCAAGCAGCACCGCCGCCAAGTTAAGTCCCCAAAAAATGATAAACCGCGCCGTCTTCTTCCCTTTTTTGAGAACAAATTCCTTGTCCTTGGTGGAAATAATAAGGAGAAGCGTTATCAGTACAATCGGCGTTCCTGCTATCCCTCCTATGACGAAGGCAACAAATTCTCCGCTATAAACTCCCGCAAGCAGTGATGCGATTGGAACAAGCAGCGTTGCACCGATTATGCAAAGCCATCTGCAAACCGCTGAAGAAAGCGTTGTCTGGCGATTCTTCGACTTGCTATAAAGTGCGGTAAGTGAAGTTTGCGCCGCAAGATAAGCATCGCCGAAGCTCTCATCGAGGTCGTCAAGCTTCACATAGTCACCCTTTTCAAAAAGTCCGTCAAAGAGAATACGGGCAAACTTTTTCTCCGCCCCGTCGATGTCCCTCAGCTTTCTGAGGGCGAACTTTTTCTTGCTCAGCTGCTCTATGGCAAGATAACCCTTGTCTGCAAAATATATTATAAGGGAGAGCAAATCCCCCTTGTCCGCGTTTCCGTCCGCAATCAAGCCCACCTCCGCAGGGGTAAGTCCCTCCGGCGGGTAAAATTCCACGGTAGGAATGATTTTTTCGTCCCGTCCAAATATCAGCCAAAGCACCGCCGAAATCACCGCGAAAATTACGCACAAAATCGGTATTAGGCTCCTCGCGCCGTCATAGCTTAGCTGCCCCTGCCAGTAGCCCTCCGGAAGCTCCGCAAATATGGTAACGCCTTGCCCCTTCGCAAGGTTTTCGCCGGTAATGGTTATTTCCCTGCCGTCATCGCTGCATTCCCAGCTGACACCGGAGGCCGTATCGGCAAAGCCGTAGCTGCCCGAATATACAGCCAGGCAATTTGGGTCAACCTCCTTTGGCATGGTAACATGGATGGTCGCGCTGTCAATGGCAGTTTCCCAGCCCGTGGGCAAAAGGTCGATATACATAAAATCCTTCGTGGTGTCCTTATCGTCCACAATGGTCATGCGATACCCAAGCTCGTAGGTTTGTTCCCCGATTACCGTGCTGTCAGCATCGCCGATCTGAAATACGGTGCAGCCGTTATCGCTATAAACCTCATAATTCCAATCCTTTACCCACTCGTCGCTTATCTCCGGGGCTCGCTGGTCGGGAATCGAAAATTCCGGAGTGTTAATGCCCTCAATGCCGCTTTCCGGGATATATACATAGATTCCGTGTTTCTGCCGGTCAAAATTAACCTTGATGGTCTCGCTGAAATCATAGCTGTTGTCCTCGTTTACCGTCACGTCCACATCGAAGGATTCCGTGGTATAGGCGAAGGCCGCCGAAGCGCTCATTGCCGCAAATGCCAAAGAAAACACCGAAATCAGTGTTTTCCTTGCAAGCCTGTTTATTGCATTAAAATTTAACCTGAACATTCTGTCTCTCCTCGGCGCTCTCAACCTCAAACATTGGCTTTCTCTCAAAGTGGAAAATCGACGCAATGATGTTCGACGGGAACATTTCGCATTTGGTGTTGAACTCCTTGATGACCGCATTGTAATACTTTCTCGAATTGGCAATGTCGTCCTCTACTGCCTTGAGCTGATTCTGCAAGTCAAGGAAATTCGTGTTCGCTTTAAGATCCGGATAGCCTTCTGCAATGGCAAAAAGGCTCTTTAATGTGCCCTGAAGTGCGGTTTCTCCCGCAATCTTGTCTTCGATGGTGGTTGCGCCCTGTGCCATGTTTCTCGCCGCGATTACCTTTTCCAGTGTTTCCTTTTCGTGAGCCGCGTAGCCCTTCACCGTTTCAACTAAATTCGGAATAAGGTCGTATCTTTTTTTGAGATACACGTCCATGGTGGCGAAGGCCTCTTCGCACTTGTTTTTGAGTTTTACAAAACCGTTGTAACCCGAAATCACATAAATTACGAGAATTGCAACGATTATACCGATAATAATTCCAATCATTTTTCCCCTCCTGATTAGCGTAATATAAATTAGTTTTAGCTTTAGTTAATAATTTTAGTTATCTGAAACGGATGCCCAGTTTATAGACTCCCTGTTTTCCAGCTCAAGAAATCTGTTTGCCCGGCTGAAATATGCTCCGCCGAAAAATCCCGTGTGTGCCGACAGCGGGCTTGGGTGCGTTCCTGTCAAAATCAGATGGCGGTTTTCTGTAATCAGCTCCTGCTTTGCCTTTGCGTTGGCTCCCCAGAGTATGAAAACCATGGGGTTTTCCCGCTCGTTTAGCCTTTTGATGATTGCATCGGTAAATATTTCCCAGCCCTTTCCCTTGTGGGAGTTCGGCTCGCTGTCCCTCACAGTCAGCACCGTGTTCAAAAGAAGCACTCCCTGCGCCGCCCAGGATGCAAGGCATCCGTGGCTTGGAATTTCAATACCTAAGTCGGATTTTAACTCCTTGTAGATGTTTACAAGGGATGGCGGGATTTTTACTCCCTGGTTTACCGAGAAGCAGAGTCCGTGGGCCTGCCCCTCCTGATGGTATGGGTCCTGCCCTATGATCACGACCTTTGTTTCCTCGTACGAGCAGGCGAAAAGCGCATTGAAAATGTCGGATTTTGGCGGATATATGCGATAATTCTCGTACTCGCCTTCGACGAACTCTCTGAGCCTGCCATAGTATTCTTTTCTGAACTCGTCTGCAAGAACGATATCCCAGTCATTTCCGATACTCATTTTTCAAAGTCCTCCTACCTCTTCGATTTTATCAGAAAATTCGTCCGATATCAATTTAATCTTTGGTTTTCCGACTATTTTCACAAGCTTTTTCCGCTTATTTCGCTTATTTCTATATTTTATCGTCCTTTCCCCTGTCTTTTTGACAAAATTCATGTATAATGTATGTATTATGAAAACTCATGCGATTATTCCGGTGTTCATTTCCCACCGCGGCTGCCCAAACGACTGCGTATTTTGCAACCAAAAGCGAATTACCGCAAGGAACGGCGATGTTACCGTGCAGGATGCCAGGCGAACCATCGAAGAACACCTTTCCACAATTAAAAATATGAATCTCGAAACAGTGGAGCTTGCCTTTTTCGGGGGCTCTTTTACGGGGATTCCCATGGAAGAACAGAGCGCCTTTCTTGCCCTTGCGAAGGAGTACAAGGACGCAGGCAAAATAGACAAAATCCACCTTTCCACCCGCCCGGATTATATCAATCCGGAAATCCTGGAAAATCTCAAGAGCTACGGTGCGGACATTATCGAGCTGGGAGTTCAGTCCTTTGACGATGAGGTCCTGAGACTGTCTGGCAGAGGACACAATGCAGAGATTGTCTACAAAAGCTCGGCGCTTATCAAGGACTACGGTTTCACCCTCGGCATCCAGCTCATGGCAGGGCTCCCGGGGGATACCCTCGAGAAGTGCATTTTTTCGGCACGGGAAACGGTACGGATCGCCCCGGAGATTGCCCGGATTTATCCGACTGTCGTTATCAAAGACACCGCCCTTCACGATATGATGCTTGCAGGGCTTTACACTCCCCTTTCCGAGGAAGAAGCCATCAATCGTTCAAAGGCGATGTACGAAATTCTCGATGCGGCGGGAATAAATATCATCCGCGTGGGGCTGAAATCCAGCGATATCATGGCTTCGGAAACGGCATTTCATCCGGCTTTTCGGCAGCTGGTGGAGGGACGAATCGCCCGGGAAAGGCTGGAGGCGCAGCTAAAAGCTCTGCTTGCCTCTACTGCCTCGTCAAGTATTGCAAAAAATACATCGGAAGCCGCCCTTTCCGGCTCGGAAGTCCTTTTCATTTCAAACGAAAGATGTTATAATAATCTTTCGGGTCACAAGGCTTGCAATCGAAAGTATTTTGCGGAAAAGTATCCGCAAATCCGCTTTCGTCTATGCAAGGACAAGACTCTAAAAGATAGCGAATATTCGGTAAGGCTTTGCAACGCTACGCCTTGTCCGATCGAAAATAAGATTTAAGGAGATATACAAATGAAAGCAGTTATCACAGTCATCGGCAAGGATATGGTAGGGATTTTAGCTCGCGTTTCCACAGCCTGCGCCGACAAAAACGCCAATGTGCTGGAAGTTACCCAGTCAATTCTGGACGGATATTTTTGCATGGTAATGATTATCGACATCAGCAAAATGACCTGCGAAATCGACTCTCTGCAAAAGTGCCTCTCTGAGGCGGTTCCGGACATGGTGGTTCATGTAATGCACGAGGATATTTTTAACTCGATGCACAGAATTTAAGTTAGGGACGGAGGCTATAGAATGGTAAATTTCAACGATATCATGGAAACCATAACCATGATTCAGGAAGAAAATCTCGATATACGAACGATTACAATGGGCATTTCGCTCCTTGACTGTGCGGACAGCGATATCGATCGTTCCTGCGAAAAAATATACAACAAAATTTACTCTAATGCCAAGGATTTGGTGGCTACGGGTGAATTTATCGAGAAAAAATACGGGATTCCCATCGTAAATAAGCGAATCAGCGTTACCCCTATCGCAATGCTGTTGGCAGCAAGCGGCGGTGACCCTGTAAAATATGCGAAAACCCTTGACCGGGCGGCAAAGGATGTGGGAGTAAACTTCATCGGCGGATTCAGTGCCCTTGTGCAAAAGGGCTTCAGCGCAGGTGACAGAGAGCTCATCGAAGCGATTCCTCGCGCCCTTGCGGAAACCGAATTTGTCTGCTCATCGGTAAACATCGGTTCCACAAAAGCTGGAATCAACATGGACGCGGTTCGCATCATGGGTGGAGTTATCAAGGAAGCTGCGAATCTCACAAAAGACCGTCAGTGTATAGGCGCGGCAAAGTTAGTTGTATTTTGCAATGCGCCAGAGGACAACCCTTTCATGGCGGGAGCTTTCCACGGCGTAGGAGAGCCGGATGTGGTTCTGAATGTGGGAGTTTCCGGCCCAGGAGTCGTGCGGTCGGCTCTTGCGAAACTCCCTGACGACGCGCCTCTCAACGAGGTTGCGGAGCTGATCAAAAAGACTGCCTTCAAGATCACCCGTATGGGTCAGCTTGTGGGAACCGAGGCTTCTCGGATGCTGGGAGTTCCTTTTGGCATCATCGACCTTTCCCTTGCTCCAACCCCTGCGGTTGGGGATTCGGTGGCATATATACTGGAAGAAATCGGGCTTGAGCAGTGCGGAACCCACGGCACCACGGCGGCTCTTGCCATGCTCAACGATGCGGTAAAAAAAGGCGGCGTTATGGCTTCTTCCTCCGTTGGCGGACTTTCCGGAGCTTTCATTCCGGTCACCGAGGATGCGGGCATGATCGCGGCGGCAAGAACCGGCTGCCTTTCCATCGAGAAGCTGGAGGCGATGACTGCTGTTTGCTCCGTGGGGCTTGACATGATCGTGGTACCGGGAGAAACGGAAACGGAAACCCTGGCTGCCATAATCGCGGATGAAGCGGCAATCGGCATGGTAAATTCAAAGACCACCGCTGTTCGTCTTATCCCCGCAATCGGGCTTGCCGAGGGCGAGGAACTGGACTTCGGCGGGCTTCTGGGTCGCGGCCCTGTGATGAAGCTCCACGCAGAATCCTCCGCAAAGATGATCCAGCGGGGCGGCAGAATCCCGGCTCCTATGCAGAGCCTAAAGAACTAAGGAAATTTGCAAAATAAAAATGCAAATAGCTGAATTTCACAGAAAATAAAAAGCACAGGGATTGCAGATTGTCGTCCTTGTGCTTTTTTGTAGCAAAATCAAGGTGGAATTTTTGCTGTGATTTTTGCAGATTCGCCCCGCATCCCGTGGGTTTTCGCCTTCGTCCAAAATGAATTTTTCGTGTTTTTTCTGAAGATTTGCGGCAAGATTTGTCGCAGCGGTGAATGTGGGCTAAAATGTAATTGTTGTATTGCGTAAGTCTATTGACCCTTGAAATATCAACGCTTAGAATATATCTGAATTTATTTTTATTTTATGAAAGGACGCACGCAATGATTGAAGTGAAAAATTTGTGCAAGGACTATGGTGCGCGCAGAGCTATAAGTGACCTCTCCTTTACCATCGAGTCTGGGCATGTTTACGGGTTTCTGGGGCCCAACGGTGCCGGAAAGTCCACCACCATGAACATTCTGACCGGGTGCCTTGCGGCAACAAGCGGCGAGGTTCTTATCGACGGCTTCGACATCTTTGAGGACGCGAAGGAAGCCAAAAGCCGCATCGGCTATCTCCCGGAGCAGCCGCCGCTGTATCAGGACATGACGGTAAACGAATATCTGAGGTTTGTCGCTGCGGCGAAGGGTGTCGCAAAGGAAAAACGCCCGGAGCATTTGGCGGCGATTGTCGCCCTGACCCAGCTAGAGGATGTTTCAGACAGGCTTATCAAGCACCTCTCCAAGGGATATATGCAGCGGGTTGGCCTTGCTCAGGCTTTGGTGGGCGACCCGGAAATCATCATTTTGGACGAACCCACGGTGGGTCTCGACCCAAGGCAGATCATCGAAATTCGCCAGCTGATCAAGGAGCTGGGCAAGGAGCATACCGTAATCCTCAGCAGCCACATTCTGTCGGAGGTTCGTTCGGTTTGTGACAGGCTTTTGGTTATCGCGAAGGGTAAGCTGGTTGCCGATGACACTCCGGAGGCGCTGGAAGAAAAGTACGCACCGATGAGTTTTGAGGAAATTTTCCTGGAACTGACCGGAGAAATCGCCAGCATGGATCAGGTTCCCCTTCCGGAAATCAAATCGGAGGTTCAGACTTCGGATTCGGAGCCGGAAGTCGAAACTGCAAATTCAGATTCGGCACCTGAATCCCCGGAAGGCTCAGAAACTCAAGATGGAAAGGAGGCGGCAGAAGATGAAAGCAATCTTTCTCAGGGAATTTAAGTCCTATTTTACTTCCATAACGGGCTACGCATTTGCGGCTTTCCTGCTGCTGATCATCGGAATTTACACCATGAGCGTGTGTCTTGTGGGCTATTACCCTAACTACGAATATGTGCTGGGGAACACGGCGTTCATCTTTCTTTTGATTGCGCCCATCGTAACCATGAAAACCTTTGCGGAGGAAAGAAAGCAAAAGACAGACAGGCTGCTCTATGCCCTGCCCATCGGGATGCCGAAAATTGTCGCAGGGAAGTATCTTGCCCTGCTGGCGGTTTTCGCGCTTCCACTGATTCCGGCAAGCCTTTATCCGCTGATTTTGAAGCTATACGGCAGCGTTTCCCTGCGGGTATCCTTTACGGCAATGTTTGGGTTCATTTTGCTTGGGGCCTCGCTCCTTGCCTTGGGGATGTTCATTTCATCCCTCACGGAAAGTCAGCCACTGGCGGCAGGAATTTCCTTCCTCGTGATGCTCATCAATTTTCTGAGCAGCAGCCTTGCCACCTACCTGCCAGTTGGAAGCGATTTGATTGCCAGCCTCAGCCTCTTTGACAGGCTCGACAACTTCGTCTACGGGGTGCTGAATCTCAGCGACGTGGTATTTTACCTGTCGGCAATCGCGCTTTTCGTCTTTCTGACGATTCAAAGCCTTGAAAAAAGGAGGTGGAGCTAATGGCAAAGCTTAAAAAGCTTAACTTAAAGGACAGAATTCGCAAAACCGCAGCGGAGAAAAAATTCCGCATAGGGACTTATACTGTAGGAACCACCGCCGTAGTCCTTGCTATACTTGTGGTCATCAATATGGCGGTTTCGGCGCTTCCGCTGAAATACACCAGCTTCGACATGACAAGCGATGACCTTTATTCTATCAGCGAACAGACGGAGCAAATTCTTACAAACCTCGAAGAACCGGTGAAAGCCTACTGGATCGTACAGGACGGCAGCGAGGACGAAACGGTGCAGCGGCTTCTTGAAAGCTACGCCGACCTAAGCAAGAATTTCACCTACGAAAAGGTTGACCCCGTTGAAAATCCAAGCTTTGCGGGGCAGTACACCTCCGGGGAAATTTACAACAACAGCTTGGTAGTGGTAAACTCGGACGAAAGCAAGTCCCGCTTCATAAGCTATTACGACATTTTTAGCTATTCCTACGATGAAAATTACAATGAAACGGTGGAATACGGCGGCGAAAGCGCCCTGACCTCGGCGGTAAACTATGTTTCCACGGACGCTCAAAGCCGCGTCTACTACCTGACCGGCCACGGTGAGGATTCCATACCGACGAGTCTTCAGACGAGCATGGAAAACGAGAATCTCCTGCTTTCGGAGCTAAATCTTCTTTCTGAGGACAGCGTTCCTGCGGACTGCGAGTCGCTGATCATATACAGCCCGGCAAGGGATATTTCCGCAAAAGAAATTAAAAAAGTTGAAACATATCTTTCCGGCGGCGGAAATCTCATGCTTTTCACGGATTGCGATGCTGAAAATCTGGAAAACTTAGAGAGTATGATGGCAAAATACGGAATCGAGGCTGTGGAAGGCATGGTTGTGGAGGATGACAATAGCTATTTCATGGGAAACTACCCGAATTACCTGATGCCGGAGATTGGCAGCCACGAAATTACAGACCCGATTTCGGAGGGCGGCTACTATATTCTCATTCCGGTAGCGCAGGGCCTTACGATAAATTCCGTGGATGATGTGGAAACTACAGCGCTTCTTTCCAGCACAAGCAGCGCATATTCTAAGATAGCCGGCATCAATGCGACAAATGCCGAAAAAGAATCCGGCGACATCGAAGCAGGCGCGGATGGATTTGCGCTTGCGGCGGCGGCCGAATCCTCTGCGGACGGCAGCAAGGTCGTATGGTTCGGAAGCAGCACCATCGCCGAGGAAAACATCGACACGGCGGTTTCCGGAGCAAATTCGGATCTTATCCTTAACTCCATAGGCTGGATGTGCGAAATAGAAGATTCCGTTTCGATCCGTGCAAAGACCATAACCAGCGAATACCTGTCCCTGACATCCGCTCAGACAAACCGCTGGACAACGGTGATGGTGGGAATCATTCCAATCGGCTTTATCGCCGCAGGAATCTATGTTTGGGCGAGAAGGAGGAAAATCCATGGATAAAGCTAAAAGGAAACTCAGCCGTCCTGCAAAATTTGCCATTCTAACGGGCTGCCTGCTCCTTGCGATAGGCGGCTACGCGCTGGCTGTAAAGATTTCCTCGAATGCCGAGGAAGCCGAAAGCACCGAATCTGTCAGCTTCGTTTCGGTGTCCTCCGGGGATGTTGCAAAGCTCACCTGGAGCTACGATGACAAGGAATACACCTTGGAAAAGGGTGAGGACGGCAGCTGGATTTGGACTGATGACAAAGACTTTGCCCTTGAGCAGGATACGGTAAATGATATGGCATCCGCAATCTCAAATATCACCGCAAGTCGGAAGCTCACGGATGTGACGGATTACGCCCAGTACGGCCTTGACGAGCCGGACAGCAGAATTTCGTTTGAAACGGCAGATGGTGAAACCATTGAAATTCTAACAGGAGATTTGAACGAGGTTTCCGGAGAATATTATGCAAGACGCGCTGACGATTATTCGGTTTACCTTGTGACCGGCGAATATCTGGACTACTTTGAGTGCGGCGCAGATGAACTTGCCGCCGCGGAGGACGCAGAAGAGTCGAATGCTGAGGCTGAAGAAGCTGAAGATGCCGCTGAGGATTCCTCTGCAGACACCGAAGCTGCGGAATAAAATAAATCGAGCAAAAAACTGCGAGGGCTACGGATTGTAGCCCTCGTTTTTCATTCAGTTATTGACAACGCCACGGGCAGTGCGTCCTCATACACGCCCAGCACTCGCGATTACAATTCGGTCTGCCGTCCACCTCGCCGCAAGCTCGCATCACGTGCTGAGCCTTGTCGTACTCGCAGGCTGTCGAAGTGCCTGTGGCAGCAGCCTGGGAGCTTGCGGTGCCCGAGGTGCCTTGGGCGCTTTCCTGCGCCTCGCAAGCCGCTCCTGCGTTTTCAATCAAATCCGCGCCTTTTTTCACGGAACGGTCACTGAGGAGCGCCTCTTTTTTAGCGGCTTCCACTTCTTCTTTGGTGGCGCCGCCGATCTCTTCGGCGAGGGCCTCCTTATAATCCGTAAGGTCATAGCCCATGGCTTCCATCTCTTCGATGTGCTTCTTTGTTTCTTCGTCCTTTGCCTTGCGGGCCGCCGAAAGCCGCTGCAGCTCCTCGATAAATGCCGCCTTGTTTATCACGTGCTGGTTTTCTTTGAGCTCCATGCCGAGGCTCTTTGCAAGGAGTTTGATTGCCCCCTGCCTGTGAGTTTTGGAAAGAACACCTAGCGATGCCATGATATAGTCGTTGTCCACGAGAATCTTGACCGCCTCTGGCGGATAAAGTTTCATCCCTGTTTCGTTGTCCCGGGCGATCTTTTCCATGATTTCGACCCTATGCGGGAGCCTCGTGAGTGCGCCGCCGGTGCCGACGATATATTTTATCTGGGTAAGGTCTTTGCCCTCAGCCAGGGTTTGTCTTCCTGTTGGCCCGTACACATAGCGGATTGTCCCTGCGTGGCGCTCCACCGCCCGCAAAACTGCCTCTTCCGTGAGCCTCTCAACGAGCTTAAACTCGTCCTCATTCTTCGGTATCGCCTTGTAGGTTTCGAGGGTTTTGTCGAGATCTATATGTAGCTTTTCTTCGCATTCTTTTCTGAGTTTTTCTTCGCCGATGGACTCGATCACCTTTAGGCGGTTTACGTAAACGCCTAGGTCTCCCTCCACGGTTCTCTTTGCCTTCGGCTCCGGCGCCGTCAAAATTCTGGCAACCGCATCGGAATCTTCGGTTACCGCATGCACGTCGGTGGTGGCGCCGCCTACATCGATAGTCATTACATCGCCGATGCAGTCATAGAGGAGCTTGGTGCACTCCATCACCGCACCCGGGGTAGGGATAATCGGGCCGTTCACCATGTCGCGCACGTGCTCCATGCCCGGTGCCTTCGTGATATTGTCTTCGAAGGCGTCCTGAATAACCTTGCGGCAAGGTTCCACGTTCAGCGTGTCGATTTTCGGGTAAACATTGTCCACCAGGTAAAGTCTTTGGCCGCTTTCCTCATCGAAAATCAGCTTCATTTCTTCTTGATTCTCGATATTTCCGGCATAAACCACCGGGGTCGTCATTCCCATGTTGCGGATCATTTCCGCATTGTAAATCGCTGTATCTCTTTCGCCGTAATCCACGCCCCCGGCAATCAGGATGAGATTCGGGTTGATTTCTTTTATCTTTGCGAGGTCGCTTCTTCTCAGCCTTCCGACTGTAATATTATGAATGATGCCACCCGCGCCAAGTGCTGCTTCTCTTGCAGCCTTTGCCGTCATATCGTACACGAGGCCGTGAACCGTCATTTTTAAGCCTCCCGCCGCCGATGAGGTGGCGAGCATTTCGTCATATTCGAGGCTTTCGATGCCCATCTTCTTGCAAAGGTCGTCGATGGCGCCTTGCAGTCCGATGCGGACGTCGCCCTCCAGCACCGAGGTTGGCGCCTGGCCCTGTGCCCAGAACACCGGGTTATCGCCGTCTAAATCCTTGAATGCGTTTACCACCGTGGTGGTGGAGCCGATTTCCGCAACCAAAACGTCTACTCTCATTTTGCCTCCTTCATATTTGCCTATAGGTAGGGGCCGGGCCTTCGCCCGGCCCCTTCAAATTGTTTTGAAATGGCCATTTCCGGCGACTCTCCGCGCCGAAAATGTTCGATTAACTAATCCTGTTTCAGGTCTTCCGGTCTGAATCCGTGAGGAACTTCGCCCCGTCTTCTCTGTCTTTCCTGTGCAAGGAATGTCGCAACGTCGATGCCGTGGGAGTTTCTGCCGAAGCCCATGTCGATACCGGTCTTGACTGCCTCTTCAGGGATTACCTGGGTGCCGCCTGCGCAGATGATAACCTTGTCACGGATACCCTTTTCTACGCAGAGCTCGTGGATTCGCTTCATGTTCTTGTAGTGAACGTTGTCGTGTGAAATGATCGTGGATGCGAGGATCGCCTGAGCGTTTTCCTCGATGCAGGCGTCAACCATCTTTTCAACCGGTACGGAGGTCCCGAGGTAAACGCACTCGATACCCCATTTTTCGATTCCGCCGTGCTTGATGTTGATGATTTCGCGCATACCTACGGAGTGCTCGTCGTCGCCTACCGTGCCGCAAACAACCTTCATGTGTTCGTGGCCTTCGAACTCGTCGTAGAGTTCCTTGTCGCTCATTACATATGGCTCAGGTGGAACTACGAGGTTCTTGAGGTCGATGTCGAAGTCCACTCTGCCCTTAAGCTCGATTCTGGTGCCCTCGGCTTCCTGCATAACCTCTGCGGAGATAACCTCAGGGTCCACAAGACCAAGCTTCTTGCCAAGCTCAACAGCCGCGGCCTCTGCGACTCTCTTGTTGGTCGGCAGCATCATGGTGAGCATGATTACTCTGTCGCCGCACCACTCAACCTCCGGAGTGAGCCATTCGCCGGTTCTGTATTTTGCAACCTTCTCGAGTCTTCTGTCTACGCAGTCCTCTTCATCAAGTTCGTCTATGAATACGATTTTGCTTCTGTCCTCGAAGGTACATCCGCCGATGAGCGCTGCAGGATCCGCAGGATCGCCGCCGTACTGCTCTACGTTGTTGTATCCGTAGTGGGCGGTTACAGGCGCCATGTAGTCCTCATCTCTTTCGAAGATAAAGCCTGCGCCGAAACCGCCATCTATCTTACGAGCGATACCGTCGCCGTTTCTCTCAGGATATTTTCCTGAGTCTACGAAGAATCCCTCCTGAACGGCGTTGAAATATCCGCCAACTTCCAGGATTTCTTCTACATATAATACGGCTCTTTCTTTGAGCTCTCTTGCGTTTTCTCTGAGCGGTCCGTCCTTTTTCAGTTCAACCATTTCCATCAGGCCATCAAGACCGATGAGGGTCTGTTTCGCGGTGTCGGTGGCTTCGATGTTGTAGATGTGCCAAGGAACGTTTCTGCCTTCGTCCGGCGTGATGGTGGACTGGATGTCCGCGCTGGTGAGCTTGGAAATGAACATGTTCATTACGTGTGTTACCGTAGCTTCACGAGCCGAGGACTGAATGTACTTGGTGTTCATCTGGGCTCTCATCTTGTATCTTCCGCAGAAATCTCTCAGGGCTACCGCATACGGAAGGTCCATATACATACAAGGCGCCGGAGTTGCTGTCGGCGGAACCGTGGAAAGCGAAATGTTTTCCGGCTTGATGCCGACTTTTTCGGAGAAGTACGAGTTAATCGCATGCTGAACGATGAGCTCTGGCATTACCTTCCATGCGTCTCTTGCGGTTGCGTTTGCGTTGTGAGCACCGTCGATCTGGAGCATTCCCGACCAAGCCATAACCTTCTTGGATTCGCAAGCGTCTACGAAGGATCTTACCATGTTAACGTCTCTGTAAAGTACGTTGTACTGCGGGTCCTGGTGAGCGCCGTTGATGCCTTCTTCTGCGAACATTACGGCAATATCCGGGCCTGCAACGCCGGAGATGTAGGAATGGTAGTTGATCGGACGACCAACTTCGTCTTCGATGAGGTCGATGGCCTTTCTCTGGGCTCTAACCTGCTTACGAGTAATCGGAACGCCGCCGATACCCTGCGGAGTACCTTCCATAAGTCCGTCGATGTGGGACTGACCCATGTGTCTGATAACCATCAGGTGGTCAGCGCCGTGCCATGCGGCCATTCTCATTCTTCTAATATCGTCTTCGAATCTGCCGGATGCGATCTCAGTAGTGATGGTCTGCATCGGCTGCGGGTCAATATTCTCGAGGAATTTTGCCGGCGGAAGCGGAACGGAGTTCTTCAGGCTCTTGGAAATTTCGTGATACTCAAACTGTCCAAGATGCTGGTCCTCTGCCCTTTCTCTCCAAACCCATTCCCGTCTTCTCGGTTCATATTTGTCAAGGTCTTTAAGTAATTCAACTACATCTAATTTTTCGTTTGGCTTCAAAATCATCTTACTTACCTCCCTTGAATGCTGCGGCAACTTTATCCCAGCCTTCGCCCTTTGCCAGCTTGATGGAAGCGTCGCGGATAGAGATGTCCTCTAATTTCGATAACTTGTAAACGCAGTGGCCTGCGCCCTTTCCCATGAGACCGTGATCCATGCAGTGATTTACGATCGGCATACAGTCAAGGGAGGATACTCCCATTCTCAGGAGTACCGCACGTTCAACAGACGGCGTGGTATTCTTGTACCCAAGCTCAAGGAGCGGCTCGTCAACCTTGGCGATCAGTTCCCAGAATCTGTTGTAAAGTTCTTCGTCAGTAAGGTTCGCAAGATGCTGTCTTCTTACCGCAAAATCGTCTTCTCTTTTCATCCTTCTAATCCTTTCATTTAATTGCGAAATTTAATTGCGAGTTTTAATTGCGAAATAATCAGCGGCTCGGGCGGGCGGCGCAAAATGCAAAGTCCGTCTGCCCGTTTCCGCTATATATAAGTTTTCTTCTCTCTGCCAGCCTTTGGTGCAAATGACGCTTCTTATGGTAAGCGTCCCCGCCTGCGAGCAATGCTCAGCACAATCGGCGGAGCTTGCAGCAAATCCGCGGCTTAGAGCAAGCCCTCGGCTTCAAGGGTGGCCTTTACGAAATCAACGTCTGTCTTTGTCTCAGCAGCGAGGAATTCGAGATCTGCGTCAGTCGGCTTTGTGTCTGCTTTCTTTACGGCCTTCTTGATCAGCGACTTTCTGAAGTGGTCGATGTCTGCAACCTTGTGCTTGATGAGACCCGGGTTTGCAGGTAAAATCAGGTTTACCCCTGGTTTATCCTCTGCCGGATCGCCGAACCGGATTTCGATACCGTTATCCCTTGCAAAGTCAAGCTGCGGCTGAATGTGTTTGCCTGCGCCGGTGTATTCCGTTTCGGAAACTACTACGATGGCGTCTTCCGGAAGCTCCTGTGCATAGGAGAAAGCAGCTGCAAGAGCTGTATTCCCCGCAGGACCTCTTTCGATACCCTCGAGGTTTGCAAGCATTTCTGTCATATACATAACTTCGCCCTGAGTCGTGGTGATATATTTGTCCATGTATCTCAGCGGACGGGCTGCCGAACGAGGCACGTCGGAGTGATCCGGATCTGTAGCGTAAGGAACGCCAAATCCCGTGTGGCCCGTCGTGCAGGACTTCTTGTTGAAATCTGTGTCGGAAGCCATGGAAAGTCCCGTAAGGTCGATGGAAGCCGCAACTACTTCTGCCTTGCAGCCTGCCTTAAGCAAACCGCGAGCGGTACCCGTTACCATGCCGCCGCCTGCTGTTGTGCAAACAACCACATCAGGATCCTTGCCAAGCTTTTCTCTGCACTGAGTTGCGATTTCGTAGCCGAGAGTTTCTACGCCTGCGATGCCAAAAGGCGAGTACAGGGATGCGTTGAAATATCCCGTATCTTCCAAAATTGACAGGAACGAGTAGAACAGTTCCGGGCCTACCGTAAGCTGTACGACTTCCGCTCCCAGAGCCTCGCACTTTCTTGCCTTTTCAACGATTTCAGGTTGTCCTACGCCGTGTGAGTCATAGCATTCCTGAACGATGATGCAGTTAAGTCCCTGCATAGCTGCCTGGGAAGCAACCGCCGCGCCGTAGTTTCCGGAGGTTGCAGCCATAACGCCTTTGTAGCCCAGCTTCTTTGCGTGAGCAACTGCGCAGGCGGCGCGTCTATCCTTGAAGGAGCCGGAAGCGTTGCAGGACTCGTCCTTTGCGAAGATTCTTGCACCGTAACCCGGTTTTGCATATTTGCGAGCCAGTTTTGTGATGTTTCTGAGCTCAAGCAGCGGAGTGCCTCCTACGCCGTGAAGCCCCTGGATCTTTTCGATTTCGTCCAGAGTGTAGCCCGTGGATTTCATAAGAGCGTCATAGTCGAATGAAATCGGGGATGTTTCGAAGTCCGAATAATCAAGTCCCAGCGCTTCCTTTTGAATTTCGTTGGATCTTCCCATTACGGATTGATAGTCTTTTGCCAGTGCCATTATTCCTCACCTCCGAAATTCATGATCTCTCTAAGCTGACGGTCGATTTCGATAATTTCAGGTACGAATTTGCCGTAGCTGTGGGTATAGTAAGGCGCTTCGTCGATCAAAGTGCCCTTTTCGATGCGTCCAACCGCAGTCTTTACCGTAACTTCGTCGCCGACAGTTGCGGACTCGTCCTGCAGGAAGCCCTTTGTCCATTGCTGAAGGTCGCATTTCTTGGTATCGTCAGGTAATTTTGCAGTTCTTTCTTCTGCTTTTAAAACGATGCTGTGGATGCGAACCCAATCACCTTTTTTTGCCATTTTTAATAGTTCTCCTTAAAATTTTTATATATAATATGGAATTCTCATTACGGCAACGCCGCCCCGCCGCACCAGCGGCATATAAATCGAAAATTCCCTACCTAACAATCTTCTTATCTTCGTCAATCAGATCTCTGAAGTCGCCCATGATTGCGTGAGGAACAGGAATAT